>CAZLNF010000030.1:0-8958 GCA_964560885.1 uncultured Actinomyces sp.
CATACCGCGCCTGATGACGTCCTGGGTGATCTGGCCGAGCTGGGCGAGCCGCCTGGCGGCTGGTTAAGCCTCCTCGCGCAGGCACGCTCCGCCTCGACCCTGGCGCTGCTGCTCCCCCGGCCCGGTGACCCACGAGGCCTCGCGCTGCCACGGGATGTTGCCACGGACGCTGCCGTGGGCTGGGGCAATGAGCACGAGAGCACCTGGCTGCTCGCCATGGGAGGCGGCGCGTGGGAATTGCGGGAGTTCCCCGGACGTCCGTTGACGCCCCCGGATGCGCCAGAGGCACATCGACGCCTGCGGGCGGCGATCGTGCAGGCCGCACATGTCCTTGATGACATGCAAGGTCAGGACATGCTCGGCGACCCGATCGCGGACGACGCTGGGATACGTCGAGAGCACGACGCGATCGTGGATTCGTGGGTGGACGGCCCTCCGGCGCTGCCCCCGAGCTCACGCCCACTCGCCGATCTTGGCCTGCGCATGCTCCTCGCCATCGATGCCGGTCGTCAGCTCACCGATGTGACAGCCCTCGAGATCGCGGCGCGATCGGCGGTCGAGGCGGCCTACGCGACGTCGCCGCACGCGCGTTAGGCTCTTGGCGTGGACGGCACACTCCTCGCCATCCTCAGCGGGCGTGATCGCCCCGGTGTCACGGCCGCACTCTTCGAGGCGCTGCGGCATACGCCCTGCGAGGTCTTGGATATCCAGCAGATCGTCGTACGCGGCCGTCTCGTCCTGGCGGTCCTGCTCGGACTGCACGCCGAAGCGGTGGGCGATGCCCGCGCGATCGTGCATGCGGAGGCATCTCGCCTGGGCATGGAGGTAGAGACGGTCCCGGGTGCCAGCATCGCGCGCAAGGATCCTGAGCGCCGTCGCATCCACGTCACGGCCATGGCGCCACGGCTCGCCCCCGAGGCCGTGGCCGAGCTCGCCCGCCGGATGGCCGCCCGCGGCTGGAACATCGATCGCATTCGGCGGATCGCGTCCTACCCGGTGACCGCGGTTGTCTTCGAAGGCTCCGGTGAGGACATCGCCGATCTGCGCAGGGAACTCTCCGAGGCAGCATTCCTGCTGGGCGTCGACGTCGCTGTGCAGCATGCGGGACTCGATCGTCGAGGCCAGCGCCTCGTCGTCATGGACGTCGACTCCACGCTGATCCAGGACGAGGTCATCGACCTCCTTGCCCAACGTGCCGGTGTCTTGGACGAGGTGTCCGCCATCACCGAGCGGGCCATGCGCGGGGACATCGACTTCGCCGAATCCCTGCGCCAGCGGGTCTCCCTCCTCGCAGGCCTTCCCGCCGAGGTCCTCGCCGAAACGGCCCAGCGCGTCCGGTTGACCCCGGGAGCCCGCACTCTCTGCCGGACTCTGCACCGGCTGGGCTTCCGCGTCTGCCTGGTCTCGGGTGGCTTCGAGGAGGTGATCACGCCGATCGCCGAGCAACTCGAGGTGGATGGTCTGCGCGCCAATGCCCTCGAGATCGTTGACGGGCGCCTCACCGGGCGCGTGGTCGGGGACATCGTGGATCGCGAAGGCAAGCGCGAGGCGCTCGAGGGTTTCGCGCGAGAGTTCGCAATCCCGCTCACGCGCACCATCGCCATCGGGGACGGCGCAAACGATCTGGACATGCTCGAAGCGGCGGGTCTCGGCATCGCCTTCAACGCCAAGCCGATCGTGCAGGCGGCCGCAGACACCTCGGTCAACGCGCCCTACCTCGACTCCGTGCTCTTCCTCCTGGGCATCACACGCGAGGAGATCGAGGAGGCCGACGCGGAGGGCGGCGACACCTAGCCGCGAGGGACGGCGAAGGCGCGCAGCACCGTGCCGTCTCCCCCGCCGGAGTTGGCGGGCATGCCGATGACCGCGATCCCACACGTGGGGTACTTCCGCATCATGCGCGCGCGGGCAGCAGAGTCAGCCGCCCCGGCGAGCCGCTCGGCGTACTCCTCGATGCCGGGGTTGTGTCCGACGATGAGCGCGGTCTCTGTGGTCGGACGGATCCCCGCGACCACGTCCGGGAGGCACGAGCCCCAATCGTCGTAGATGCGGCTGTCCTCGCGCACTTCACGGGCGTCGAGGTGTGGCGCGCACCGCGCCCAGGTGTCGCGTGCCCGTCGAGCGGGTGACACGACAACCTCGTCGATGACCGGGAATGCCGCGGCCAGCCAGATACCCGACGCATCGGCATCACGCTCACCGCGCGGAGCCAGGGGGCGATCGAAGTCAGGTACGCCGTCGGGATAGTCGGACTTCGCGTGGCGCATGAGGATGAGCGTCTTCACATCAAGCCCCTTGTGAGTGCACTCCCCCGTCGACGTGGACGATCTCACCCGTCGTCGCCGGGAACCAGTCAGACATGAGGGCGACGCACGCACGTGCAGCAGGGCCCGGGTCATCGAGATCCCAGTCGAGCGGAGCACGTGACTTCCAGACGTTCTCGAAGTCGTCGAACCCGGGGATGCTCTTGGCTGCCATGGTCCGGATCGGGCCCGCGGCGACGAGGTTGACACGGATGCCCGCAGGTCCGAGATCGCGTGCGAGGTAGCGCGATGTGGACTCCAAGGCTGCCTTGGCGACGCCCATCCAGTCGTAGGTGGGCCACGCCACCGTGGCGTCGAAGTCCAAGCCGACCACCGATGACCCGGATCCCATGAGTGGACGGCACGCCATGGTGAGTGCCTTGAGGGAGTACGCCGACACTTCAACGGCAGTACTCACATCGGCCCAGGGTGTCTCGAGGAACCGGCCCCCGAGAGCCGACTCGGGGGCGAAGCCGATGGAGTGCAGGACACCATCGAGACGATCCACGTGCTCACCTACCCTGCCCGCGAGGGCGGCGAGGTCGTCGCTGGACGTGACATCCAACTCGACGACGGGCGCCTCGGCGGGGAGTCGGGAGGCACTGCGTCGCGTGAGCGACAGCGCGCGACCAAAGGACGTGAGCACGACGGTGGCACCCTCCTCCTGGGCCAGGCGTGCCACGTGGAAGGCGATCGACTGATCGGTGAGCACGCCCGTCACCAGGATGCGCTTGCCTTCGAGAATCCCCACGATCCTGCCTCCCTAGTGGCCCATGCCGAGTCCGCCGTCGACGGGGATCACGGCTCCATTGATGTACGCCGCTCCCGGCGACGCGAGGAAGGCGACCACGGAGGCCACCTCCTCGACGGTGCCGTACCTCGCCGCCGGAATCTGTCCGAGGATCGTCGCGCGCTGCTCCTCGGAGAGCGCTGCCGTCATGTCGGTGTCGATGAAGCCCGGGGCGATGACATTGGTCGTGATCCCCCTGGCCCCGAGCTCCCTGGCGAGGCTCCGTCCGGCGCCGACAAGCCCCGCCTTGGCTGCGGCGTAGTTCACCTGTCCGGCCGAGCCGAGCGCCCAGACCACGCTTGAGACGAGGATGATGCGGCCCTGGCGGGCCTTGATCATGCCGCGCGCCACGCGCCGGGCGCAGCGGATCGCGCCGACAAGGTTGGCTTGGATGACCTCCTCGAGGTCTGTGTCGTCCAGGCGCACGAGAAGCGTGTCGCGCGTGATGCCGGCATTAGCCACGAGAACGTCCACGGGTCCCCACTCGGATTCGACGCGAGCAACTGCCGCGTCCACCGACTCCGTGCTCGTCACATCCATCGACACGGCAGCGAGCGCTTCGGGGGCTTCGCCCGATCTGCTCCCGACCACGACCTCGTGACCTGCATCCCGTAGGCCGCGTGCGATGGCGAGGCCGATACCCCGGTTGCCACCGGTCACAAGCGCAACCACGGCTCTCCCCTCGCTGGGCGCCCTCCGGGCGCATCCCCGGGAGACGCTAGTGGGCCGTACTCGCCCAGGTCACGGCGACATGCATGGGAGCATGTCGCCGTGGCGCAATGGGAGCTCCGGTCGGGCACGTCCGTCGAACGCCTGCTCTTCTTCTCGGACGCCGTCGTCGCCGTGGCGATCACCGTGCTCGCCCTTCCGCTCTTCAACATCCCAGGACCCACGCAGGGTGAGACGGTCCTCGATGTGGTCCGGGCGAATTTCGGCCAGATCACGAGCTTCATCGTCACCTTCATCGTCATGGCCATCATGTGGGGCATCCACAACAGAGTGATGAACTCTCTCGAGAGCTACAACGGCGTCATCTTCTGGCTCGACATGATGTGGCTCATCGGCTTGGTGTTCCTGCCTTGGCCATCCGCGATGTACGGCGGCGCCGACCACTGGGACTCGGCCAGCACCACGCTCTTCGCCAGCGATGGCACCGGAGCGCTCTACTGGTGGACGATGGCGTACATCAGCGGCATCGGCTCCCTGATGGCCATTTACATACATCGCCACCCGGACTTCATCAAGCCTGAGGATCGAGAGTATTGGGCCACCCTGGTCACGACACGTGCCCGATTCCGAGGGGTTGCCTTCTTTAGCGTCTTTGTCCTGGCAGGCCTCACGACACTGGTCTATCCCGTCGCTGGCTACTGGGCACTGCTCCTCACCTGGCCCCTCAACGTCTACCTGCAACCCAGCAAGTCTCAGCGACACGAGCTCGATCAGATGCGCCAGACGGCCGCTGCCCGCCTCCGGAATGGCCCAGCGAGCCCCGAATAGGGCCGGGCTGGGCTGGGCCAGGCCTCGCGCTGCGCCACTGACCAGATCGCCGTAACGTGGAGGCATGTCCTCCCCACGCCCTCCCGAGGTGCACAGCATTACGGGCGCCGGGGAGTCCCTCTCCCAGGAGCAGACGGGCCGCACGAAGCGCTACCTCATCTCGATGACGATTCGGACCGCCTGCGTCCTGCTCGCGATCGTGGTGCCCGGGTGGCCGAGATGGGTCTTCCTGGCAGGTGCCGTCGCCCTGCCCTACCTCGCCGTCGTTGCCGCCAATTCTGGGCGCAGTCGGCGCGGGACACCGCCGCCGGCTCCGGTCATCTCCACCACCCGGATGCTTCCCGCGGGTCCGGCGAGCTCCCAGTCACAGCCTTGACCTAGCGTGGTCTTGTGTGGTCTCTGCTGAAGACTCGGCGCTGGATCGCCTTCACCCTTCTGGTCGTCATCGCAATCACCGCCTTCGGCCTGTTGAGTCGCTGGCAGTGGCAGCGGGCCGAGGAGGAGCGCACCGCACGCGTGGCCTGGGCGACGCAGGCCGCGGTTCAGGCCCAGACGATCGCCGATGCCGTCGCCGACCCGCGCGAGTGGACGCCGGTGCGCGTGAGTGGGCAATTCGATCCCGGGTCGACGGTCCTCGTCCGGCAGCGTCCCCTCGACGGGCGGAATGGATTCTGGGTGGTCACCGCGCTCGACACCGATCAGGGTCGAGTCTGGGTCAACCGGGGATGGATCCCGGCGACAGGCGCCGCCACGGGCACGGTGGCCGCGCCGCCAGCGCCGTCAGGCCCCGTTGTCGTCGAAGGGCGGCTCCGGCTCGCTGAGTCGAGCGGCTCCCCCGAGCCCGGCGACCTTCCCGACGGCCAGGTATCCAAGCTCGTGCCCTCACGTCTTGGGGCGGACGTGGACACGTTCTACCTCGAGGCGACCGCCTCAGAGCCCACCGATCCGGCCGTGACGCGCATGCCGGCACCGGTCATCGATGAGACCCAGAACATCAGCTACGCCCTTCAGTGGCTGGTCTTCGCTGCCATCGCGATCACGGGATGGTGGTTCTTCCTGCGTCGCGAGGCCAAAGAGGATGCTTCATCCGGGGATATGGCCGTTCGGGACGTGGGCTGACGGGCCCTGGAGCCCCTGCTCCCCCGCCGCGTTCTCCGTCACCGCATCAATCCTGGAATTGGGTGGCGTAGAGGCTGGCGTAAAGACCGCCCCGCTCGAGCAGCTCCTCATGCGAACCACGCTCGACGATGCGCCCATCGTCCACCACGAGGATGACGTCGGCCTGACGCACGGTGGAGAGCCGGTGCGCGATGACCAGGGATGTCCGACCGTGGAGAGCCGTGGCGAGCGCCTGCTGCACCGCCGCCTCGCTCTCGGAGTCGAGGTGTGCGGTGGCTTCATCGAGGATCACGATGCGCGGGCCCTTGAGCAGGAGCCGTGCGATTGCCAGACGCTGCTTCTCCCCACCGGAGAGCCGATACCCGCGGTCGCCCACCACGGTGCCGAGGCCGGAGGGCAGGCTGTCGATGAGATCGAGGATGCGGGCATCCCGCAGTGCGCTGCGGATCTCGTCGTCGGTCGCATCTGGTCGTGCGTACCTGAGATTCGCACCGATGGTGTCGTGGAAGAGATGTGCGTCCTGGGTCACCACGCCGACGGCATCCCGCAACGAGGCGAGCTCGAGATCGCGGACGTCGGCACCGCCGACGCGGACACTGCCACTCGTCACGTCGTAGAGCCTCGGGACGAGGGAGGTGATCGTCGTCTTGCCCGCGCCCGATGGGCCCACGAGGGCGATCAACTGGCCTGGCTCCGCCCGGAAGGACACGTCATGGAGGACCGGATCCTCTGACCTCTGTGAGTCCTCTCGCGCCACCGACTCCAGCGACGCGAGGCTCACCTCTGCGGCTGACGGATAGCGGAAGTCGACATGGTCGAACTCCACGCCCAAGGGCCCTGGCGGCACCGGCTTCGCATCCGGGCTATCCCGCACGAGCGGCGGCAGGTCGAGGATCTCGAAAACCCGCTCGAAGCTCACGAGTGCGGTCATGACATCGACTCGGACATTGGAGAGGGCGGTCAGGGGGCCGTAGAGCTGCGCGAGGAGGGCGACCAGGGCGAGAAGCGTGCCCAGCGTGATGGCACCGTCGATGACCAGGTTGCCGCCAACCCCGTAGGTGATGGCGGTCGCGATGGAGCCGACGAGAAGCAGTGCCGTGAAGAACCACCGGTTGGCCATGGCGATGCTGACGCCGGAGTCACGCACCTGGGCAGCACGACCGGCGAACTCACCATGCTCGCGCTCGGGGCGTCCGAAGAGCGACACCAGCAGTGCCCCCGCGACATTGAATCGCTCCGTCATCTGGGTGCTCATCTGTGCGTTGACCTGCATCTGCTGCTTGGTGAGCCCCTGGAGGCGTCTCCCCATCCAGCGCGCGGGCAGGAGAAACAGGGGCACGAGTACGAGCGACAGGAGCGTGACCTGCCATGAGAGGAGGAACATCGTCACGAGCACGATGGTCACGGTGATCAGATTGCCGACGACACCGCCGAGCGTGGAGGTAAAGGCCTGCTGGGCACCGATCACGTCACTGTTGAGTCGCGAGACGAGCGCACCGGTCTGAGCCCGCGTGAAGAACGCCACGGACTGCCGCTGGACGTGGTCGTAGACCTCAGTGCGCAGGTCGTAGATCAGGCCTTCGCCGATGCGGGCTGAGTACCAGCGCCCCACGAGGTTGATGCCAGCGTCGAGCAGGGCGAGCACGGCGACGAGGATCGCGAGCGCTGTGACGAGCTGAGCATTGCCCTGGGAGATGCCGTTGTCGATGATCTGCCGGAAGACCAGGGGCTGGGCCACCGTGAGTAATGACGCCAGGACCAGCGTGACCAGGAAGGCGATGACGAGGCGGCGGTACGGGCGGGCATAGCGCAGGATGCGCTTGACCACAGGCCAACCGACCGAGGAGACCTGGGAGGGATCCCGGGTCATCGACTGATAGATCTGCCAGGGGTTGACCCCCGACACGACTAGCCGCCCCCCAGCAGGGCTCGAAGTCTGGCGACCTGTGCGAGACGCTCCCTGCGCGCTTGGTCATCACGCTCGGCTCCCTCAGCCGCGCTGAGGAGCGGGAGCAGATCGGCCACGGCACCGCGCGGGGCATTGCCTACGGCGGTGGTGACCTCGTCGAGGGCCGCGTCGAGATCATCGACGACCCTGGTGACGAAGCCCAGGGCGTAGCCCTCCTCGGCGCTCACCGACCGCCCGGTCGCGCACAGATCTACGGCGCGCGCGTAGCCCACTGCGCGCACGAGCGGCTGAGTCCCGGCCAGGTCGGGCACGAGCCCGTAGGACGTCTCGCGCATGGCGAATGTCGCGGTTGGCGTCGCCAGGAGGATGTCGCATGCCAATGCGAGCTGGAAGCCCGCGCCGATCGCCGGACCGTGCACTGCGGCCACGGTGAGCGCGGGCGAGTCCCGCTGCCAGAGGAAGGCGCGCTGGAAGTCAGCGATGCGCTCGGCCATGGCGTCGTCGTCCATGGCGGCGAGCTCGGCCAGCGACGCTTCGCCAGGGATCCCCTCGGCTGTGAACATGCGTCGGTCGAGACCCGCAGAGAAGGCGCTTCCTGAGCCGCGGAAGACCACGAGTGCAGTCTCACCGTCCGCGCAGGAGTCTCCGATGGCTGCGAGGGCCGCCCACGTGGCCGGAGTCTGGGCGTTGCGCGCATCGGGTCGGTCCAGGGTGACCGTGACGATCGGGCCCTGGCGCACCACGGACACGTGTCCACGCTCCAGGAGATCACTCGACAGGTCAGTTCCCACAGATCCTCCGCATCAGGCCAGCTCAACGAGCTCAGCGTAGTCGTCGTTCCACAGGTCCTCGTCGCCCTCAGGAAGGATGACCACGCGCTGGGGGTCTAATGCCCGGACAGCGCCCTCATCATGGGTGACGAGCACCACTGCACCCCGATACCGGCTCAAGGCTGCCAGGATCTCGTCGCGGCTCGCGGGATCGAGATTGTTGGTGGGCTCGTCGAGCAGCAGCACATTCGCGCTGGAAACCACGAGCGTTGCCAAGGCAAGACGCGTCTTCTCTCCGCCGGAGAGCACCCTCACGGGCTTGGCCACATCGTCACCCGTGAAGAGGAAGGATCCGAGCACCGAGCGGCGCTCACTCTCTGCGAGGTCGGGGGCCGCGCTCGCGAACGTCTCGAGCACCGTGCGCTCAGGATCGAGTGTCTCGTGCTCCTGGGCGTAGTAGCCGATCTGTGCGCCGTGGCCATGGATCACCTCCCCCGTGTCCGGACGGTCCACGCCGGCAAGGATCCTCAGGAGAGTCGTCTTGCCGGCGCCGTTGAGGCCGAGAACGAC
>CAZLNF010000030.1:9058-14932 GCA_964560885.1 uncultured Actinomyces sp.
TCTGCCTGCTCGCGCAGGGCCCCCGCCTGCTTCTCCGCGTTGGCACGCTCACGTCGCCGGCGGCGCTCATCCGTCTCGCGCTGCTTGAGGTAGGCCGACCAGCCCATGGCGTAGGTGTCGAGCACCGCGCGCTGAGCATCGAGGTGCAAGACCGTGTTGACCGTGGCCTCCAGAAGGCCAACGTCATGGCTGATGACGACGAAGCCGCCGGCGTAGGACGCGAGGAAACGCCGCAGCCACACGATGGAGTCTGCATCGAGATGGTTCGTGGGCTCGTCCAGCAGGAGTACGTCGTAGCCGCCGAAGAGAATGCGCGCCAACTCCACCCGTCGACGCTGGCCGCCCGAGAGCGTGCCGATGGGCTGGCCGAGCACTCGCTCGGGCAGGCCCACGCTCGCGGCGATGCGGGCCGCCTCCGCGTCAGCGGCGTAGCCCCCGAGGGATTCAAACTCCAACGAGGCACGGTCATACCCGCGCATGGCCCGCTCGCGGATGTCGTCGTCGTCGTCGCCCATGCGCTCGGCTGCCGTGCGCATGGTCCTGGCAACGGCATCGAGTCCACGGGCACCCAGGATGCGATCACGCGCCAGGGTCTCGAGGTCTCCGGTGCGCGGGTCCTGCGGCAGGTAGCCGACGGTTCCCGTCCGCCGCACGCTTCCCGCGGCGGGCTCGGACTCCCCGGCAAGCACGCGGGTGAGGGTCGTCTTGCCGGCACCATTGCGACCCACGAGCCCGACGCGGTCACCGGGACCCACCTGGAACGACGCATCGAGCAGGAGGAGTCGCGCTCCAGCACGGAGTTCGAGGTCTTGGGCGGTGATCACAGCCCCGTGAGCGTACCCCTATACGTTGAAGCCGAGGGCGCGCAGCATCTCTCTGCCGTCATCGGTGATCTTGTCGGGACCCCACGGCGGCATCCACACCCAGTTGATGGTGAAGCTCTCCACGAGGTTGTCCAGCGCGGCACGGGTCTGGTCCTCGATCACGTCGGTGAGGGGGCACGCCGCAGACGTCAGCGTCATGTCCAAGGTGGCGACATTGCCCTCGTCGAGGTGCACGTCGTAGACCAGGCCGAGATCAACCACGTTGATTCCCAGCTCGGGGTCCACGACATCCTTCATCGCCTCCCAGAGGTCCTCGGCTACCACCTGATTTGCCACGCTGTCAGTCACGGTCGTCTCCCTCTGTCGCCTGCACCATCGCGTCCTTCCAAGCCATCCAGGGCAGGAGCGCGCACTTCACCCGCGCGGGGTACTTCGCCACCCCGGCGAAGGCCACCGCGTCGCCCATGGTCTCCTCATCCCCCGCGATCTCGCCCTTGGACTGCACCATCTCCTGAAAGCGCGCGAGGGACTCCAACGCCTCGTCCAAGCTGCGCCCGACCAGGCTCTCGTACATCACGCTCGCGGACGCCTGAGAGATGGAGCAACCCTGGCCCGCGTAGGAAACGTCCTCGACGTAGGTCGTCCCATCGCGGTCCTCGAGATGCACGCGAAGATCGATCTCGTCGCCGCACGTGGGGTTCACATGATGGACCTCGGCCTCGAAGGGCTCGCGCAGTCCGCGACCCTGAGGGCGCCGGTAGTGGTCGAGGATGATCTCTTGGTAGAGGTCCTCCATCAGGCGCTCCCGAACACCGTGCGCACCCGCCCGAGCGCCTCGAGGAAGGCGTCGATGTCAGAGGCATCGTTGTAGATGTACGGCGACATCCGCGTGGTCGCGGGCACCCCCATTGCCCGGCATCCGGGCCAGGCGCAATGGTGGCCCACCCGCACCGCGACGCCGCTGCTGTCGAGTACCTGGCCGACGTCGTGGGGATGCACGCCGTCGACAACGAAGGAGATGGCGCTCCCCCGGTCGATGAGGCTTGTGGGTCCGACTATCGAGACACCCGGCACATCGGCGAGCCCGGCAAGTGCGTGCGCGGTGAGGTCAGCCTCATGGGCGGCCACCCGATCCATGCCCAGGGCATCCAGGTAGTCGCACGCCGCCGCGAGTCCCACGGCCTGAGCGACCATGGGCACCCCCGCCTCGAAGCGCTTCGGGGGCTCGGCGAAGGTCGAACGCTCCATGGTGACCGTCTCGATCATGGAGCCGCCGGTGATGAAGGGGGGCATGGCGTCGAGGACGTCTCGCGAAGCCCACAGACAGCCGATGCCGGTGGGGCCGAGCATCTTGTGGCCGCTCCACGCGACTGCGTCCACACCCAGCCGCGTGACGTCCGTGGGCATGTGGGGCACCGACTGACAGGCGTCGAGGACGACGAGAGCACCGACGGCCCTCGCCGCCTCGGCGATAGGGGCGATGGGATTGATGGTGCCCAGCAGGTTGGACTGTTGCGTGAAGGACACGACCCGAGTGCGCTCGTTGATGAGGGAGTCCAGGGTCGAGAGATCAAGTCGACCCTCGGGCGTGAGGGGTATCCAACGAAGGACGGCGCCTGTCTTGTCGCATACCTCCTGCCACGGAATGAGGTTGGCGTGATGCTCCATCTCGGTCAGGAGGATCTCGTCTCCCTCGCGGAGCACGAATCGTTCGCCCCCTGGAGGCAGATCGGCGCCCCGCTGCGCTTTGGCCGTGGCGTTGCTGAAGGCATAGGCGACGAGATTGAGGGACTCCGTGGCGTTGCGCGTGAAGACGAGATCCTCAGGACGCGCTCCGACGAAGGCGGCGATACGGGCGCGTGAGCCTTCGTAGGCCTCGGTCGCCTCCTCAGCGAGCTGATGCGCACCGCGATGCACGGCGGCATTGCTCGTCAGGTAGTAGTCACGCTCCGCATCCAGCACTGCAAGCGGCTTTTGCGTCGTCGCGGCAGAGTCGAGGTACACCAGGCGACCGCCACCGCGCACGGAGCGGGACAGAATGGGGAAGTCCTCGCGCACCTTGCGTGCGTCGATGGGGCTCGCCGAGGTGACCACGCTCACGCCGCGCTGCCTGCCTTCATGAAACGCTCGTAGCCCTCGTCCTCGAGGCGCTGCGCGAGCTCGGGTCCGCCGCTCTCCACGATCCGGCCGTCCACGAACACATGGACGAAGTCGGGATGGATGTAGCGGAGGATGCGCGTGTAGTGGGTGATGAGCAGGGTGCCGGTCGTGCCGTCAGCCTGGAAGCGATTGACGCCCTCCGCCACGATCTTCAGCGCATCAACGTCGAGGCCGGAATCGGTCTCGTCGAGGACCGCGATGCGCGGCTTGAGCAGCTCGAGCTGGAGGATTTCGTGGCGCTTCTTCTCGCCTCCGGAGAAGCCCTCGTTGACCGACCTCTCCGCGAAGGACGGGTCGATCTGCAGCGCCGCCATGGCTTCCTTAATCTCCTTGACCCACAGCCGCAGCTTCGGCGCCTCGCCGCGGACAGCAGTGGCCGAGGTCCTGAGGAAGTTCGAGACGGACACTCCAGGGACCTCTACCGGGTACTGCATGGCCAGGAAGAGGCCCGCGCGTGCGCGCTCGTCGACGGACATCTCGAGCACATCCGCGCCGTCGAGGGTGATGGATCCCTCGGTCACGGTGTACTTGGGGTGGCCGGCGATCACGTAGGCGAGTGTCGACTTACCGGAACCGTTGGGACCCATGACGGCGTGCGTCTGGCCAGCGGCCACGGTGAGGTCGACACCGCGCAGGATCTCGCGGGACTCACCGTCGGACTCCACGGTGGCGTGAAGGTTGCGGATCTCGAGGGTGGACATCATCGCTCCTATTCGGCGTGCTGGGGCAGGCTCACGGGGTGCTCCCCCACGAGGACTCGGGCGTCTGCGCCGTCACCGGAGACGACGACATCGAAGACAGGGACAGGTGCGGTGGCGGGCAAGGACAATGCCTCGCCGGTCCGCAGATCGAAGCGAGAGCCATGGAGCCAGCACTCGATGCTGCAGTCATCGACCTCGCCCTCGCTGAGAGCGACATCGGCATGTGAGCACACATCGAGGACACCGCGAATCTCTCCGTCGCAGTGGGCGAGCGCTACGGCGTACTCACCCACCATCACGCGGAGCGCAGCTCCCTCGGGAATGTCCGAGATCGCGCACACGTCAATGCGGTTCACGTGAGCACCTCCTCGTCGTCCTCGATTCCATCGTCGGAGACGTCGACCCCCAGACGAGCATCCACATCAGCCATGACGTCGGCCGAGAGAGCGGGCTCGCCAAGGCGACCCAGGATGTCGGCAAAGAAGCCCCGGACCACCAGGACGCGAGCAAGGTCCTCCGGGATACCCCGCGCCTGCAGGTAGAACAACTGCTCGTCGTCGAAGCGACCGGTGGCACTGGCGTGTCCAGCGCCTTGGATCTCACCCGTCTCGAGCTCGAGGTTGGGAACGCTGTCCGCGCGGGCACCGTCGGTGAGGACAAGATTGCGGTTGACCTCGTAGGTATCGATTCCGATCGCCTGGGCACGGACGAGCACATCGCCAATCCAGACGGTGTGCGCACCATCGCCCTGGAGGGCGCCCTTGTAAAGGACGTTGCTCGTGCAGTGAGGGGTGTCGTGATCGACGAAGACGCGATGCTCAAGATGCTGGCCAGCGTCGGCGAAGTAGAGACCGAGGAGTTCGGCCTCTCCGCCCGGAGCGGCGTAGGAGACGAGGGGGCTGAGGCGCACAAGGTCCCCGCCGAGCGTGATGTGGGCCATCATCAGGCGCGCGTCTCGTCCGATGTGCGCTGCATGGGTCCCCACGTGCACGGCATCGCGATCCCATGCCTGGCGAGAAATCACCGTTGCCTGCGCGCCATCCCCCACTCGGATTTCGACATTGCCCGCGAAGACAGCCGAGCCGCGGTGCTCGAGGATGACGGTCCCGCGGCTGAACGGCCCGAATTCGATCACCATATGGGATGCCGACGCCTCGCCGTGGCCCGTGAGGATCACGTGCGCTCGACCGAGTGCCTCAGCGGCAAGCGACAAAACGACAACGTCGTGCGACTGCGCCAGCGCTTGCGCGGACACGATGTCGGCAGGCACCAGTGTGACGCCCGTGCGGGGGTCGTCCGGTGTCACATGCTCGACTGCAAAGCCCTCCGCTTCGACGGACACATCGAGGCCACTCGACAGGTCCAAAGTGCCTGTGTGCAGCCCGCGCAGGCGATCGAGCGGGGTGAACCGCCACTCTTCCTCTCGCCCGGTGGGCACCGCGTGATCGCTGACGGCGCGCGAGCGTACAGACGGCGAGTGGTCGCTCGCCGGAATGGTGACGGACATTAGCCGACGGCTCCTTCCATCTGGAGCTCGATCAGCCTGTTGAGCTCCAGGGCGTACTCCATGGGCAACTCGCGTGCGATGGGCTCGACGAAGCCACGCACGATCATGGCCATGGCCTCGTCCTCCGTCATGCCTCGCGACATGAGGTAGAACAGCTGATCCTCGCTGATCTTGGACACGGTCGCCTCGTGGCCCATCGACACGTCGTCCTCGCGTACGTCGACGTAGGGGTAGGTGTCACTCCGGGAGATGTCGTCGACCAGGAGCGCGTCGCACTTCACGGTGCTCTTCGCCCCGTGGCAACCCTCGAGCACCTGGACGAGGCCACGGTAGGAAGTGCGACCACCACCCCGGGCCACGGACTTCGAAACAATGGTGGACGACGTGTTGGGTGCCGCATGCACCATCTTTGCGCCCGCATCCTGGTGCTGGCCCTCCCCGGCGAAGGCGACCGACAGCGTCTCGCCCTTGGCGTGCTCACCGAGCATCCACACGGCCGGGTACTTCATGGTGACCTTCGACCCGATGTTGCCATCGATCCACTCCATCGTGGCCCCCTGGTGGGCAGCGGCGCGCTTGGTCACGAGGTTGTAGACGTTGTTGGACCAGTTCTGAATCGTGGTGTAACGGCAGCGCGCATCCTTCTTGACCACGATCTCCACGACGGCGGAATGCAGTGAGT
>CAZLNF010000031.1:0-7902 GCA_964560885.1 uncultured Actinomyces sp.
CCCCCGCAATCGGGCTGCGTCGGATCATCAATTTCTCCTTAAGGGGTAGCGGGCCACACTGATGTGTGACCACGCCGTGATGGTGACCTGAAACTACCCTGTGGATGACGTGGCCGAGTACCCGCCTGGGGGATCGTCACAGGATGGTTAGGAAACCGTGACACGGACCGTTACCGTTTCGTTACCTTACTGCCCTTCAGCAGCCTCCGAGGCCAGCACCTGCCGGGCCAGATCCCCCAGCGGTAAGCGCGCGTCCATCGCGGACTGGCGAAGCCACCGATAGGCCTCATCCTCGCCCAGGCCCAGTCGTGTGGAGACGATGGACTTGGCTCGCTCCACATCTCGGCGATCAGCGAGGCGCTGCTCGGCTCGCTCAGCCGCCGCAGCGGACTCGTTTGCCTGCCCGCGGAGGTCGCGCAGCGTGAGCCAGCCCGACCAGGCCATCTCGATCGCGGGCACGAGGTCGTCACGGCCCACGGGCTTGACGAGGTAGGCCATGGCGCCAGCGTCGCGCGCCTGCGCCACCCGCTCCTTCTGCCCGAAGGCCGTCACCACGATGACGGCCGTGGACTCACTGACGCGCCGGGTGACCTCGATCCCGTCCATGCCCGGCATCGCGATGTCCACGAGTGCGACGTCCGGCCCGAGGGCCTGAATCTGCTCGACAGCCGACTGTCCGTCGGCCACCTGGGCGACGACGTCGTAGCCCTCCTCGCGCAGGGTCTCGACGAGGTCCATGCGGATCACGGCCTCGTCCTCGGCCACGACGATGCGCGGCTGTGCCTGCGTCACGTGAGGAGCCTAGGCGAGCGCGGGTACCCTGGCGCCCTGGCCCCGGTATCCCAACCGGCAGAGGAAGCGGTCTCAAACACCGTCCAGTGTGGGTTCGAATCCCACCCGGGGCACTTCGTTGAGCGAGGCCTCCCAGTGGCGCGTCACTGGAGGGTGAGCGCGCCGACCTTGACGGCGTTCAGCGTGCCGCTGGCCCGCACCGAGCCCGCCTGGCCCTTGACGCACTCGACCGTCACCTCTCCCCCGGACTCGGGGATCTCCACACTGGACGCGAGCGGGAAGGTGATCTGGCCAAAGGCTGTCAGGGTCGCGAAGGTCTCCCCCGGTGCGTCGAGACCGCACGACACGGTGTCGAAGGGCCCCCCGCTCTGCTCCAGGGAGAGGTACGCCGCAGCGTCAACGAGGTAGGTGCCGGCCGGCAGCGTGAGGCGCGCGAGGACCACGGGCGTGTCTGCGAAGGTGTCATCCGACAGGGCAACCGAGAAGCCGTCGCTCGGCCCGATGGGGCCCTGTGGCCCCTCCGGACCGGGGTTGCCGACATTGCCGGGCAGTCCCTGGGGACCCTGCGGGCCGGTGGGACCTGATATCCCGGCGGGTCCCTGCGGACCCTGGGGGCCCTGCGGACCAGAGGCACCGCGCGGGCCCTGCTTGCCGCGTGGGCCCGGGATGCCGCGCTGGTTCCAGGCGAGACGTTCCTCCCCTACCGCGCACGTGTCATCCGCGTTGATGATCCTGAGCTCACCCGTGTCGACCGTTACGCAGGAGAAGATGCGCTGTGCCACCTGGGGTGCATCGTCGCGCGCAGCGATGGCCGGGGCGACGAGTGCGGCGCCCAACACCACCCCCGACAGCACTCCGGCGCCGACCCCGAGCGGCACCCACCTCATCGCCTTGCCTCCTCTACGCCCCTGCCCGCCAGGGTGCGCCTGACCGACTCTGTCTCAGGCCTCGAGGTCCAGTGTGGACCTTTGCCCCGCGATTCTCGCGAGCAGGCCGTTGACGAAGGCGGGCGAGTCGTCTGTCGATAGCTCCCGGGCCAGGGTCACGGCCTCATCCAGGGCCACGGCCTCCGGCACATCTCCCCACAGCACCTCATAGGCGCCCAGACGCAGAATTGACCGGTCAACGCCGGGCATCCGCTCCAGGGTCCAGCCCAGCGAGTAGGTCGTGAGCAGCTCGTCGATGCGCTCCTGATGCGAGGCCACGCCCGTGACCAGCTCGACGACGTAGGGGTTCAGGGGAGAGTCACCCTCCTCCGAACGCAGGCGCTCCGCATCGGCAAGCACGACGAGGGGGTCCACTCCGCGCAGGTCCGCCTGGAAAAGGACGTCGAGAGCGCGCTTACGGGCCTTATGGCGAGCGGCCACGTCAGGTGACGCGGCCGAGGTAGGAACCGTCGCGCGTGTCCACCTTCACTCGGGTATCGGGCTCGATGAAGAGCGGCACCTGGATCTCGGCGCCGGTCTCGAGTGTCGCGGGCTTGGTGCCGCCCGTGGAGCGATCTCCCTGCACGCCGGGCTCGGTGTAGGTGATGGTGAGCTCCACGGCAGCGGGCAACTCGACGTACAGGGCGTTGCCCTCGTGCATCGCGACGATGCACTCCTGGTTCTCCAGCATCCACCTCGAGTTGTCGCCCACCACCGCATTGGGGATCATCACCTGTTCGTAGGTGGAGGTGTCCATGAAGACCCAGTCGTCACCGTCGCGGTAGAGGTACTGCATGTCGCGCTTGTCGACGTTGGCCGTCTCTACCTTGACCCCCGCGTTGAAGGTCTTGTCGACGACCTTGCCCGAGAGGACGTTCTTGAGCTTGGTTCGCACGAAGGCACCGCCCTTGCCGGGCTTCACGTGCTGGAACTCCACGACGGTCCACAACTGGCCGTCGAGGTTGAGCACCAGACCGTTCTTGAGATCGTTGGTCGAAGCCACGTGCTGTCGTCCTCCCGTATCAGCCCAGCGCCACGAGGTCGCGGGGCGACGACGTGAGGGATCTGCTGGGACCCTCGCCCACCAGGATGGTGTCCTCGATGCGCACTCCGCCCCGTCCGGGGAGGTAGATGCCGGGTTCGATGGTCACCGGTGAGTCGGCGGGGAGCCTACCCGTGGCCCGTGAACTCAGGAACGGCGCCTCGTGGATTTCGAGCCCCACGCCGTGCCCGAGACCGTGATCGAAGTGAGCGCCGAATCCCGCGTCGGCCACCACCGCACGGGCGGCGGTGTCGACGTCAAGCAAGGGGGCGCCGGCCCGAGCCGCGGCCCTGCCAGCTTCCTGGGCCTGCGCCACCACCGTGTGAATCTCGCGTTGCCAATCCGCCGCTTTACCCAGGACGAACGTCCTTGTCTCATCGGCGTGATAGCCGCCCACGGCCGCGCCGAAGTCGATGAGGAGCAGGTCACCGCGCTCGAGCGGCCGCGTGGAGGGCTCATGGTGCGGCTTCGCTGAGTTCGGACCGCCGGCGACGATGGTCTCGAAGGAGAGTTCGTCGGCTCCGCGGGCGAACATCTCCGCCTCGAGCCAGCGGGCGATCTCCCGCTCGGTAATGCCCTCACGGACACGGGGAAGAATGGCCTGGAGCGCGGCATCGCTGACGGCGCACGCGCGCTCGATGAGCGCGATCTCCTCGGCATCCTTGTGCACGCGGCAGGCCTCGACGATCCCCGACGTCTCGAGGGGCGACTCGCCGAGGACCCCTTCCAGGGTCCTCAAATCCCCCACGCTGAGATGCGCTGCCTCCACGGCGAGAGCACCGCGCGCCCCGCGCCGCCAGATCTCGGCCATCGCCGGCAGCGTCACCCTGTCGAGGTGCACGCGCAGGTCAGGACACTGCTCCCCCGCCTGCACGGCGTAGCGACCGTCAGTGCCCAGGAGTGCCGCGGACTCCTGGAGGAGGAGCACCGCGTTGCTCCCGGTGAATCCGGTCAGGTAGCGCACATTGGCCAGCGAGGTGACGAGCAGTGCCGACGCGGTCGGTGCCTGAGCGATCAACTGCTCCCACGCGCGCTCACGACGCAGTGCGTGAGCATCAGTCACGGCGACCCGCTCGCAATGGCACGCAGGGCGAGGGCGTAGGACTCGATGCCGAAGCCGCTGATCGAGCCTGTCACGACAGAGGCGATGACTGACGTGTGGCGGAACGACTCGCGTGCCGCGGGATTGGACAGGTGCACCTCGACGGTCATCACCGGCACCTGCGCAAGGGCGTCCCGCAGCGCGTACGAATAGTGCGTGAAGGCGCCGGCATTGAGCACCACGGGGATGCGACCATCCGCCGCCTCGTGGAGCCAGGACACGAGCTCGGACTCCGAGTCCGTCTGGCGCACCTCGACGTCAAGGCCGAGGTCGGCGCCCCATGAGCGACAGGCGGCCGCGAGCTCCTCATGGGTCGTATGCCCGTAGATCTCGGGCTCGCGCACGCCCAGCCGACCCAGATTCGGGCCATTGAGCACGATCACCCGACGTGCGCTCATGGGGTCACCTCCGCGTAAGCCGCCGCGAGCAGGGCGGGATCGGGTCCCTCGAGGATCGCCGGGCGGGCGAGACCGTCGAGCACGACGAACCGAAGCATGTCACCGCGGGTCTTCTTGTCGACGCGCATCGCCGACAGGAGGCGCTCCCACCGTCCTCCGGCGTAGGTCGTCGGGAGCCCTAGCGCTCCGAGTGCCTCGCGGTGCAGATCGACGGTCGCATCATCAAGGCGGCCCGCGAGACGCGCGAGCTCGGCGACGTAGACCATCCCCACGCTGATCGCGGCGCCATGCCGCCATCGATAGTCCTCGACACGCTCGATCGCGTGCCCCAGGGTGTGCCCGTAGTTGAGGACCTCGCGCCCGAGGGGACCACCGAGTGATTCGCGCAGGTCATCGGCGACCACGTCGGCCTTGACACGAATGGAGCGCTCGATGATCTCGCGCAGCCTCGCCGACTCGGGGCGCACTGCGTCATCGGGATCCTGCAGGACCAGGTCGAGGATCGCCGGATCGCTCACCAGCCCGCACTTGACCGACTCTGCCAGCCCGGCCACGAGGTCATGGCGCGGAAGCGTCTCCAGCGCGGTGAGATCGCAGAGGACCCCGGCTGGCTCGTGGAAGGAGCCCACGAGGTTCTTGCCCGCATCGGTGTTGATCCCCGTCTTGCCACCGACCGCGGCATCCACCATGCCCAGCACCGTGGTGGGGATGTGAACGACGCGCACCCCACGCAGCCATGTCGCGGCGACGAACCCGGCGAGATCGGTCGTGGAGCCTCCGCCGATGCCCACGATCGCGTCGGTCCGGGTGAATCCTGCCTGGCCCAGGACCGACCAGCAGAAGGCGGCGACCTCGGGGGTCTTCGCTGCCTCACCGTCGGGAATCTCCAGCGCGATCGCCTCGAGCCCTTCGGAAATGAGGTCCTCGCGGATAGCCTCAGCGGTCGTCGACAGGGCCGCCGGGGCGATCACGGCGACCCGTCGGCATGAATCGCCGAGAAGCGGTCGCAGCTCTCCGAGCAGGCCATGGCCGACGATGACGTCGTAGGGACTCTCTGCGCGGACCGGGATGCGGGTCACTTCGCCGCTCGTCATGCGGACTCCACAGACGAGGCGACGGCGGCGACGACATCGTCCACGGCGAGCCCATCGGTATCGATGGCCCACGTGGCGACTTCTTCGTACAAAGGCGTGCGCTCGTCGAGAAGGGCCATGAGCGTCCCGCGCACATTGCCCAGCAGGAGTGGACGACTGGCGTTGAGTCCGACTCGCTTCGCTGCCTCAGGGACGCCCACGCGAAGCCACACGCAGGGGACGTCGGCAAGCCGGGCACGAGTTGATTCGTCGAGCACGGCACCACCGCCGAGTGCGAGGACACCCTCATGCGCATCGAGCGCACGGGCGATGACGTCACGCTCCATGACCCGGAAGGCCGGCTCGCCCTCGTCGACAAAGATCTCGGCCACGGTCTTGCCCGCTTGGGACTCGATCATCTGGTCACTGTCGCGAAAGGGCACTCCCCAGCGACGGGCGAGTCGTCGGCCCACGGTGGACTTGCCGGCGCCCGGGGCCCCCACGAGCACGACGGCGGTCACGAGAAGGCCAGGTTGTCGAGGTAGGACCTCAGGTTGCGGCGCGTCTCCTCGACCGAGTCTCCGCCGAACTTCTCCATGACCGCATCGGTGAGGACCAGCGCGACCATGGCCTCGGCGACGACCCCGGCCGCGGGCACCGCGCACACATCCGAGCGCTGGTTGATCGCCTTGGCCGCCTCGCCCGTGGCGACGTCGACAGTCTGGAGGGCCCGCGGGATGGTCGAGATCGGCTTCATCGCTGCGCGGACACGCAGGGTCTCCCCCGTGGTCATGCCTCCCTCGGTGCCCCCCGACCTGCCTGAGGTGCGCGTGAGACGGTCTCCCTCGCTCACGATCTCGTCCTGGGCCAGCGAACCGCGTCGTGCTGCCAGGTCGAATCCATCGCCAACCTCGACACCCTTGATGGCTTGGATGCCCATGAGGGCCGCGGCCAACTTGGCGTCGATGCGTCGATCCCAGTGGACGTGGCTCCCCAAGCCCGGGGGAAGGCCGTGCACGACGACCTCCACCACGCCTCCGAGAGTGTCGCCCTCGCGGTGCGCCGCGGAGATCTCCGCCTGCATCCGCTCGCTGGCTCCGCTATCGAGCGCTCGGACCGGGTCGTCGTCGATACGGTCCCGGTCCTCCGCGCGAGGCAGTGAGTCGGGCTCGGCCACAGCACCGCCGATGCGGACGACGTGACTGATGACTTCAATCCCGCCCACCTGACGCAGGAATGCTCGTGCCACAGCACCGAGTGCGACACGGGCAGCCGTCTCGCGAGCACTTGCGCGCTCGAGCACCGGTCGGGCATCGTCGAACCCGTACTTCTGCATGCCGACAAGGTCAGCGTGTCCGGGTCGAGGCCGAGTAAGCGGTGCATTGCGCGCAAGGGCAGCGAGCTCCTCGGCGTCGACGGGATCGGCGGACATCACCGCCTGCCACTTGGGCCACTCGCTGTTGCCGACCTCGATCGCGATGGGGGAACCCATCGTCAGGCCGTGGCGCACGCCGCCGAGCACGCGGACCTCGTCCTGCTCGAAGGCCATGCGCGCGCCTCGGCCCGCCCCCAGTCGACGGCGACGAAGGTCATCACCGATGTCCGCCGTGGTCACCTGGACGCCCGCGGGCAGGCCCTCGATGATGGCCACGAGAGCCTGGCCGTGAGATTCCCCTGCCGTGAGCCATCGGACCATGGGCGAATCCTCTCAGACCTCACCCGGTGAGCAGCCCCACGAGGGTCCCGAGCAGCAGAAACGGGCCGAAGGGGAGGGCCCGGCGGAGGGCACCCCCGACGGGTCGTCGCGCTATGACATCGCGCACGAGGATCGCGATCGCCGCGAGCGCGCCCAGCACGAACCCCGCGAGGATCCCGACGAGCACGGCCTCCCAGCCCAGGTAGCCGAGGTAGAGGCCTAGGGCGGGTGCGAGCTTCACATCGCCCATGCCCAGCCCGCTCGGCCCCACGAGCGCGAGGGCCAGGAGGACACCTGTCACCGCAAGCGCCGCGAGCCAGGCTCGCCCGTAGGCGGAGAGGTCTCCGGGCACGAGAAGGAAGAGCGCGCCAGCGGCAGCGGCAGCGAGGTTGAGGGCGTCAGGGATCCGATGCCGTGCCAGGTCCGTGCGCACGATGGGAGCGGCGATCCATGCGAGCGCGACCCAGGCCGGGATCAGAGCTGGCGTCGGCACGAGCAGCACCGCGGCTGCCCCGCCCAATCCGGCAATCAGGCCCGTGGACCAGGGGCGACTCACCCAGTCGCCGCCTTCGGGATCGCGCAGTGACCATCGAGCGAGGCGATCCCACGCCGGACCGAGGGCGATCCCGACCACCAGGACAGCCGCAGCCGTGGCGATGAGGAGGGGCGTCATGAACGCGCCGTCTCGGATGCACCTCGCAAGGCCAGCCGCATGGCGGCCACGGGAGCATCCAGCCCGGTCATGAGCGTCACCTGGTCGACCGCCTGCCACAGGAGGAGGTCGAGCCCGTCGGCGGTGGCGCCGCCGGCACGCCGCCACGCGGCGGTGAGTGGTGTGACCCCCTCGCCGTAGGCGACGTCGAGCAGCACGCC
>CAZLNF010000031.1:8002-14640 GCA_964560885.1 uncultured Actinomyces sp.
GTCGACGAAGCCATCAGCCGCCCCGGGCGGGACGGTGGCGATCACGACGTCTCCCGCAAGAGGTGCACTGCCGTCCCAGGGAGACAGCGCTACGTCGACTCCCAGGTCGCGCCCCAGCGCCACCAGGTCCAGGGCTCGTTCGGGATTGCGTGCCCGCACATCGACTGCATCCACTCCGAGGCGCTGCAGTGCCACGAGTGCGCTGCGCGCTGTCGCGCCCGATCCGAGGATGGCACCGGTCCGGGCCACCAGCTGTCCCCCGTGGGCCTCCTGCAGCGCCCGCTGCATCCCGGCGACATCGGTGTTGTGCCCCGCGCGTCGGCCGTCGGCGAAGACGACGGTGTTCGCCGCACCGACGCGTGCGGCGGTCTCCGAGATCTCATCCAGCATCGGCAGGACATCGGTCTTGAGGGGCATGGTGAGCGACAGTCCCGCCCACTCCGGCTGCTCGCAGGAGTCCAGAAAGTCCGCGAGCGACGCCGTGGTCACCTCGATGGCGTCGTAGGTCCAGTCCAATCCCAGGGCGGCGTAGGCAGCGCGATGGAGGTCAGGCGAGCGACTGTGCGAGATGGGCGAGCCGAGGACGGCGGCGCGACGCGTGGCCATGTCAGATCAAGGCGCCTGGGGCGCTGCGGTCGCGGCATAGGTGTCCCGGAACTTCTGCTTCCACACGAGGAACTGGTCGTAGTCCGCGGTGAAGCGTGTCGTCAATGTCTCCGGGTCCACGGTGACGAAGTACAGCCAGTCTCCACTGGCCGGATTCAAGGCCGCCTCGATCGCTTCCTGGCCCGGGGAGTTGATGGGTCCGGGAGGCAACCCATCGATCACGAAGGTGTTGTACGGCGACGACGTGGTGAGCATGTCCTCGGTGAGGAAGAACGTGTCCTGGCGCAGGGCGTAGTTGACGGTGGAGTCGAATTGCAGCTTCATTCCCTGCTCGAGCCGGTTGTAGACGACACGGGCGACCTTGCGGAAGTCCTGGGGGGCCGCCTCGGCTTGGACAAGGCTCGCGACGATCATGACCTCGTACGGCGAGATCCCCAGCCGCTTCGCGCGCCTTTCCAGGCTCACCTCGTCTGCCGCGATGTCGAATCGGCGCACCATGGCACCCAGGACCTCCGACGCCGTGCGCCCCGGGATGACGTCGTAGGACGCGGGGAAGAGAAAGCCCTCAGCACGCCCACCCGACCACTCGGGGAGCCCCAGGTCCGCGGAGTCGACCGCGGCCGCCTCGAGGTCCGCGAAGGGAAGGCCCGTGCGCTCGCCTGTGATCCGCAGGGTTTCGTCGAGCCGGAGGCCCTCGGGCAGCACGAGCGGCGCCGCGCGGCTTGCCGGATCGAGCATCGCCTCGATGACCTGGGCGGGGTCCATGCCTGTCTGGAGGGAGTACACCCCCGGGCCGATGCGTGACGCCCTCTCGTCGAGCTCAGCCGTGGCGAGGAAGCTCGATGCCGAGGAGACCACGCCCGCCTCCGCCAGCTTGGTCGCCAAGGTGCCGAGGGAGTCTCCGCTGTCGACCACGACATCCACGGGCTGGCCGGCGGCTACGGCGAACTGCTCCTCGGGTGCGAGGCCGCGCACCGTGGACACGGCCCACACCCCGGCGATGATGAGGGCGATGACGCCCAGAGCCGCCACGGTCCAGCGCACGGGACTGCGCCTATTGCGCGAAGGGGGCAGGGGATCCTCGGTGAGGAAGGGCACGAGCTGGCTCATGTCCTCACCTCTCAATCTGGGCCACGACAGCGAAGCCAACCCTCAAACGGTAACCGCTCGGCCCGCACGAGTCCCGTCGGCGCGCTCGCGCGCGAGGGCAGACTCCAAGATGACGACTGCTGCCGCCTGGTCGACGTAGGCACGAGACTCCCGCGTGCTGCGCCCCGCTTCTTGAATGGCGCGCTGCGCGGTGACGGTGGAGAGCCTCTCGTCCACGAGATGCACGGGCACGTCGAGATCGCCCGCCAATTGCTCGGCGAAGGCTTCCGCCGCAACGCCAGCGGCCCCGACAGCCCCGTCGAGTCCGAGGGGCAGACCCACGTAGACGATGACGGCGTCGTACTCCTCCACGAGAGTCCGGATCTCGTCGAGGGTGCGTGCGTCGCGCGAGAGGGTCACTTCGGGCACCGCAAGGATGCCCTCCGGATCACTGCGCGCGACGCCGACGCGCACGGAGCCGACGTCGATGGCGAGGCGGGTGCCGCGCTCCAGGTCAGGACTCCCCTGCCAACACAGCGACCGCGGCCTGCGCAGCAGCAAACGCATCGTCGAGCCCCTCGGGTCGCGTGCCGCCACCCTGCGCGATGTCGTCCTTGCCACCGCCTCGTCCGTCGACGGCGGGCAGCGCGGCGTCGAGGAGCGCCTTAGCGGTGAGTCCTAGTTCACGTGCCCGATCGTTGACCACGCCGACGAGCGCCACGCGCCCGTCCTCGACCGAAGCGCCGAGCATGCCCACGCCCATGTCCGGTCGCGCCGTCGAGCGACCCCGCAGCGCGAGCTCGCGCAGGTCACCCGCGGACGTACCGTCCGGTGCGCGATAAGTCCAGATGCGGAAGGGACCCAGGTCGCGTCCCTCGCCGATGACGCCCTCGACATTGCTCGTGAGCTGGGCGCTCTTGTAGCGCTGGAGCTCGCGCTCCGCCTCCTTGAGGCGCGTGATCAGGGAGTCGATGCGCTCGGGCAGTTCCTCGGGACGCGCCTTGACCATCTCGGTGAGCTGGTCCACGAGGATGTGCTCACGGGCGAGATGACGGTAGGCATCGACGCCCACAAGGGCCTCGACGCGCCGCACGCCAGCGCCGATGGAGCCCTCGGACAAGAAGGTGACCACGCCGAGCTGGCCTGACCTCTGCGCGTGGGTACCGCCGCAGAGCTCGTGCGCCCAATCACCGACGGAGATCACGCGCACTTCACTGCCGTACTTCTCGCCGAAGAGCGCCATGGCACCGAAGTTGCGCGCCTCGTCGATGGTCATGACCTGCGCCATGACCTCGAGGTCAGCCGCCAGCACGTCGTTGACTCGTGCCTCGACATCGCGCAGGGTCACATCGCCCACCGGCCCGGAGCTGGGGAAGTCGAAGCGCAGCCTTCCCGGTGCGTTCTCCGATCCCATCTGGGTCGCGGTGTCGCCGAGGAACTCGCGGAAGGCGCGGTGCACGAGGTGGGTCGCGGTGTGTGCGCGCGAGATGGCCCGCCGACGCTCACCGTCCACCTGCCCGACGACCTCATCGCCGGCCACAACCTCGCCCGACGCGACGGTCGCTCGGTGGATGAACAGGCCCGGCACCGGAGTCTGCACGTCGTACACCTCGAGCACGGACCCACCCGCAGTGGTGATGCGGCCGTGGTCGCCGAGCTGGCCGCCCGCCTCAGCGTAGAAAGGAGTCCGATTCAGCACGATCTCCACGTGCTCGCCCTCACGCGCGACGGGCACGACGGCACCGTCACGCAGGATGCCGGTGATGACACCTTCCGTCGACGTCTCGACGTAGCCCGTGAAGCCCGTGGTGCCACCGGTCTCGAGGATCTCGCGGTAGGCCGTCACCGAAGCGACGCCTGACTTGCGCGACCGCGCATCGGCCTTGGCGCGCTCCCGCTGCTCTGTCATGAGACGACGGAAGCCATCCTCATCGACATCGAGTCCCTGCTCGCGGGCCATCTCGAGAGTGAGATCGAAGGGGAAGCCGTAGGTGTCGTGGAGCGCGAAGGCCTGGTCCCCCGGGAGGAGGGCGCCGCCGTTGCTGCGCACCTCCGCAGCCGCCATGTCAAAGATCTGCGTCCCCGTCTTGAGCGTCTGCAGGAATGCGGCTTCCTCCTGCACGGAAATGGTGCCGATGCGGCTCGCCTCGTCATTGAGCTCGGGGTACTGCGGAGCCATCGTCGTGATGGTCGTCGCCATGAGCTCGCCGATCGATGGGTCCTCGCAGCCGAGGATGCGCATGTTGCGGATGACCCGGCGCATGAGGCGGCGCAGGACATAGCCGCGTCCCTCATTGCCCGGGATGACGCCATCACCGATGAGGAAGGCACACGTGCGCGAGTGATCGGCGATGACGCGCAGGGCGACATCGGACTTCTCGCCTGAGCCGTAGGCGACGCCGGTGAGCTCGCTCGCACGGTCGAGGATGCGCTTGGTGGTGTCGATCTCGTAGATGTTCTCGACGCCCTGAAGAAGCGCGGCCATGCGCTCGAGGCCCATGCCCGTGTCGATGTTCTTGGCCGGCAGCGGCTTCAAGACGTCGAAGTCCTCCTTCGACCGGACGGCGGAGAGCTCCTCTTGCATGAAGACGAGATTCCACACCTCGAGGTAGCGATCCTCGTCGACGACAGGGCCGCCCTCGAGTCCGTACGCCGCACCGCGGTCGTAGTAGATCTCCGAGCAGGGCCCACCGGGTCCGGGTACGCCCATCGACCAGTAGTTGTCCTTGGGGCCCCGGCGCTGGATGCGTTCGCGCGGCACTCCGACCTGCTTGTGCCAGATGTCTGCCGCTTCGTCATCGTCGTCGTAGACGGTGACCCAGAGCTTGTCCTCGGCGAAGCCGAAGCCGCCGTCGGCAATGCTGCCCGTGAGCAGATCCCAGGCGAAGGGGATCGCGCCCTCCTTGAAGTAATCGCCGAACGAGAAGTTGCCCGCCATCTGGAAGAAAGAGGCATGACGGGTCGTCTTGCCCACCTCCTCGATGTCGAGGGTGCGCACGCACTTCTGCACGCTCGTCGCACGCGGGTAGGGAGGTGGAGCCTCTCCCAGGAAGTAGGGCTTGAAGGGCACCATGCCGGCGTTGACGAAGAGCAGCGTCGGGTCGTCGAGGAGCAGCGAGGCCGATGGGATGACCTGGTGGCCGCGCTCGGCGAAGAACTTCAGGAAGCGCGTGCGAATTTCTGCGGAGTCCATCAGCCGCCCGTCCGCGACTCGGCAAGCACACGTGCGGCCGCCGCTCCCGTGACCGGAGCCGATCGCACGACAGTCGCTTCAGCGGTGCCGGAGCCGGAGACGGACTCCAGGAGGGAGCGGGCAGATGCCGCGACGGTCGTGGCCGAGAAGGTCGCCGCCTGGACGCTGCCGACGACCCCGCGCGCCTTGGCCTCCTCGAGGAGTTTCTGGCCGCGCCTGTAGGCGATCACGCCCGCCGTCGCCCCGAGGGCGATCCAGACCGTCCTGCGCATAGCCGGAGCCTAACGCTCGTCAGACTGCGCCTCCGGGGAGCCGCCCCTTCGCAGGCGCTCCACCCGCTCGGCGATATCTGCCCAGGCGGCCTCGGCGCCGTGACGGGTCGGCTCGTAGTACGCCCGACCGACGAGTGGGTCGGGCAGGTACTGCTGTGCGGACACCCCCGCAGGCTCGTCGTGCGGATAGCGGTATCCGACCCCGTGACCCAACGGCCGCGCTCCCGGATAGTGCGCATCGCGCAGGTGCGCGGGCACGGTCCCGATACGCCCGGCGCGCACGTCAGCCTGGGCGGCATCGATCGCCTTGATCACCGCATTGGACTTCGGGCTGAGCGAGAGGTGGATCGTCGCGTGGGCCAGGGTGAGCCGACCCTCGGGCATCCCGAGCATGGCGACAGCCTCTGCCGCGGCCACAGCCGTCTGCAGCGCCGAGGGGTCCGCCATGCCGATGTCCTCACTCGCGAGGATCATGAGTCGCCGCGCGATGAAGCGCGGATCCTCCCCCGCCTCGATCATGCGCGCGAGGTAGTGGAGGGCGGCATCGACATCGCTGCCACGCACGCTCTTGATGAAAGCGCTGATGACGTCGTAGTGCTGGTCGCCATCACGGTCGTAGCGCACCGCGGCGGTGAGCACCGCCGCCTCCACGTCCTCCAGCGCGACCGTGGCGCCTGGTCCGCGCGTGGAGGTGACCAGGCCCGCGACGGCGTCGAGTGCCGTGAGCAGTCGGCGCGCATCTCCCCCGGCAATACGCAGCAGGTGGTCGCGCGCCTCCGGTGACAGGTCGATCGCACCGCCAAGCCCACGCGGATCGAGCATCGCGCGATCGAGCAGCACGCCGAGGTCATCGTCGGTGAGCGACTGCAGGGTGAGTACGACGCTCCGCGAGAGCAGCGGTGATACGACGGAGAAGCTGGGGTTCTCGGTGGTCGCCGCGATGAGCGTCACCCAGCCGTTCTCCACTGCGGGCAGCAGGGCGTCCTGCTGTGTCTTGCTGAAGCGATGCACCTCATCGACGAAGAGCACCGTGCCACGCCCCTGCATGCCGAGCGCTGACTTGGCCTGCTCGATGACCTCCCGCACGTCCTTGACACCCGCGGTCACCGCAGAGAGCTCGACGAAGCGCGCGCCGGTCGAGCGCGACACGAGGTGCGCGAGTGTGGTCTTGCCAGTCCCCGGCGGCCCCCAGAGGATCAAGGAGACGGCAGCCGCGGGATCACCCTCCAGGAGGCGGCGCAGTGGGCTGCCCTCGGCGATGAGGTGGCGCTGGCCGACGAGGTCGTCGACATCGCGCGGGCGCATCCGCACGGCCAGTGGCGCACCCGGGCGCTCCGGCCCGGCGGCCTCGTCGAAGAGCGTTGCACCCACGTCGGGGAGCCTACGCGCGACTCGCTACGCCTCGGAGGCCGGCGAAGAAGGGCCGTCGCGCAGGGCCGAGCGATAGCGGCCCATCTCCTCGAAACCCACCGCCCGAT
>CAZLNF010000032.1:0-14546 GCA_964560885.1 uncultured Actinomyces sp.
CGCTGCACAACGCCAACAAGCAGATCGTGATCACGTCCGATCTCGCGCCCAAGCAGCTGCAGGACTTCGAGGACCGCATGCGCTCGCGATTCGAGTGGGGCCTCACCACGGACGTCCAGCCCCCCGACCTCGAGACCCGTATCGCCATCCTTCGCAAGAAGAACGCCCAGGAGCGGCTCCAGGCTCCACCTGAGGTGCTGGAGTTCATCGCGTCCAAGGTCTCCAGCAACATCCGTGAGCTCGAAGGGGCGCTCATCCGCGTTACCGCGTTCGCCTCACTCAATCGCTCCGCCGTGGACCTTGGGCTCGCCGAGCTTGTCCTCAAGGACCTCTTCCCCGCGGAGGCCGGTCCTGAGATCACCGCGGCCCAGATCATGACGACGTCCGCGGCCTACTTCGGTGTCACCGTCGACGACCTGTGCGGTACGTCGCGCTCGCGGGTCCTCGTCACCGCGCGGCAGATCGCGATGTACCTGTGCCGTGAGCTCACCGATCTCTCCCTCCCGAAGATCGGTCAGGCCTTCGGTGGCCGTGACCACACCACGGTGATGCACGCCGACCGCAAGATCCGCCAGCTCATCGGTGAGCGGCGCAGTCTCTACAACCAGGTCGCCGACCTCACGGCCCGCATCAAGTCCCAGTCACGGGGATAACCTCGCGTCACAGGTGCCCCAAGGTCACCGGGAGGTCACGGCATCCCCAGAATGGGGAATACCTGTGGAGAACTCACATGCCGCTCCCCACAACCAGGGGGCCATCTGTGGATAACTTCCCCTGATTTGTGAGTTTGTGGGGTCGACCTACTCCCCCTCCACCGGTGACCTGTCGCCACCCACACTCCATCCACAGCGCCTGTGGGTGGCCATTCCGCCTCTGACGTGGAGCGACGTACCTCATCCCCAGCGTCCACCATGGCTATGACGAAGACGAGTAATCACATCAGGGGAGTCCAAGATCTCCGTAGACCTGCGCACTCCTGTGGACTCTTTCCCTCACCTCACGCGGAGATACCCCTAGCCCGGATATGGGCTCGGTGGCAGGATGACGCGTCTGCGGGCACGGGCGTGCCCCCTTCGGAGGTTGCTGTGAAGTTCCGCGTCGAGCGCGACGCCCTGGCTGATTCGGTGGCCTGGGCGGCACGCACGCTGCCGAGTCGACCGTCCATGCCGATCCTCGCCGGCCTGCTGCTCGAGACAGATGCCAGCGGCCTCGTCGTGTCGAGCTTCGACTACGAGACGTCATCGCGCGTGGGAATCGATGCCGACGTCAGCGACCACGGACGGGCACTCGTGCCCGGACGTCTCCTCGCCGACATCAGTCGTGCACTCCCTGCTGCACCGGTCCAGATCACCCTCGATGGCACGCGCGTGAGTGTGGTCTGCGGCAAGTCGACATTCGCTCTGCCCACCTTCCCCGTCGAGGACTACCCCACGCTGCCCACCATGCCGGATTCCTCGGGATCCCTGACGGGCGCGGACTTCGCTCACGCTGTCGCGCAGGTGGCCATCGCGGCGGGTCGCGACGACACCCTGCCCACACTCACCGGCATCAGGGTCGAGATCGACGGCACCAGGGTGACGCTCGCAGCCACCGATCGCTACCGCCTGGCTGTGCGGGAGTTCACTTGGACACCCGCATCACCCAAGCTCGAGGTGCAGGCGCTCGTCCCCGCGCGCACGCTCGCCGACACCGCCAAGTCACTCGCGGGTGCCGAGATCGTCAACCTGTCGATGGCCGAAGGCGGCGAGGGTCTCATGGGCTTCGAGGGCAATGGCCGGCGTACGACGACCCGCCTGCTCGACGGTGAGTTCCCGAAGTACCGCTCACTCCTGCCCTCTGAGAGCCTCGCGGTCGCCACCGTCTCCACGGCTCAACTCGTCGACTCGGTCAAGCGCGTGGCACTGGTCGCGGAGCGCAACACTCCTGTCCGACTTGCCTTCGCGTCCGGCGAGCTCACACTTCGTGCCGGAGCAGGCGACGAGGCACAGGCGACAGAGAGCCTGGACTGCGCCTTCGATGGCGACGAGATCGACATCGCCTTCAATCCGCAGTACCTCCTCGATGGCCTGAGCGCACTTGATGCCGCCGACACGCGCCTGTCCTTCACCCAGTCCACGCGCCCGGCCGTCCTCAGTGGTGGCGGCGATGACGACGGCGACTACCGCTACCTGCTCATGCCGGTGCGCCTCGCCGGCTGAAATGGGCTCGACCGCCGATCCCCCCGTGCGGGTGCGGCACGTCTCCCTTGCCGACGTGCGCAATTACGAGCATCTCGAGGTGAGCCTCGAGCCAGGGATCAACGCCTTTGTAGGGCCCAATGGCCAGGGCAAGACCAACCTCGTCGAGGCAATCGCCTACCTGTCCACCCTGGGCAGCCACCGGGTGGCTACCGATGCGCCCCTGGTGCGTCAGGGCGCAGAGCGCGCGGTGATCCGCGCGGATGTCGTGCGCGACGATCGCTCGCTCATCCTCGAGATCGAGATCACTGCGGGTCGCGCCAATCGCGCGCGTATCAACAAGGCCCCTGTGCAGCGCACACGCGAGATCCTCGGCATCCTGCGGACCGTGGTCTTCGCCCCGGAGGACCTCGCACTCGTCAAGGGCGATCCAAGTGAGCGCCGCCGTTACCTCGATGACCTTCTCGTGCAGCGACATCCTCGACTTGCCGGCACGCGCGCGGACTACGACCGGGTCCTCAAGCAGCGCAACGCACTCCTCAAATCAGCGGGTGCGGCGCGACGCACCAGCCTCGAAGAGGTCGAGCGCACCCTCGAGGTGTGGGATGAGCAGTTGGCACGACTCGGCGCCGAGATCATCGAGGCACGACGCGCGTTGACCGCAGCGCTCGCACCCCTTGCAGCCGACGCCTACGGCGAACTCGTGCCGGGAGGTGCGACGGTGGCGATCAACTATCGCTCGGTGGTCGACGAGGCAGAGGCTGCGAGCGTCGAGGAGGGCCTCCTCATGGAAATGGCGCGGCGCCGCAAGGAGGAGCTTGACCGCGGGATCACCCTGGTCGGACCCCACCGCGATGATCTCGACATGGCATTGGGTGATGCTCCTGTGAAGGGTTACGCCTCGCACGGTGAGTCCTGGTCGGCGGCACTCTCCCTGCGCCTTGCGGCGTATGACCTGCTGACCTCGGAGTCAGGAGCACCTGTGCTCGTGCTCGACGATGTCTTCGCCGAGCTTGATTCCCGTCGGCGCGCGCACCTCGCAGAGCGCGTGGCGGACGCACCCCAGGTGCTCATCACCGCGGCCGTCGCCGATGACGTGCCCGCGGCGATGTCAGGCACGTGGTACGACGTCGTCGAAGGCACGGTGACGCGTCGTGACTGATTCGACACCGGAGGCCAGCCCGCCACCCAGCTCCGAGTCCGGCAGCGACCTTGCCCGCACCGCACTGGCACGCGCTAAGGCGAGCGCACGATCGGCACCGTCCAAGAAGGCACCCGTCCGTCGAGTGCAGTACGGCGATGACCGTGATCCGCAGACGGTCGACAAGGTGCTGCATGGGTGGCTGCGCGACCACGGCTACGAGTCACAAGTGGGTTCAGGTTCGCTCATTGCGCGCTGGCCCGAGATCGTGGGCGATGCGCTCGCCGATCACGTCGTGCCTGACTCCGTGCGCGAGACTGACGAGGGCCGTGAACTCTGGCTCCGAGCCGACTCCACGGCATGGGCGACTCAGGTGCGCCTGCTCATCCCACAGATCCACGGGCGGATCCGCACCCTGCTCGGCGCCGGTGTGGTCGATCGGATCCGGGTGACCGGGCCCGCACCCCCCACCCGCAATCCCGGACCGCGAAGGGTCCCCGGGCGCGGTCCACGCGATACCTACGGCTAACGGGGCGGATTAGGCGATCCCGGCGTCACGGCGTACCCTCATGGAGGTCCCATTCGGGACTACCCGGGGAGCAATCCCCCACCTCCTGCTCCGGAGAGACCGGAGCCGATGAGTCCAAGGGAGGTCGGCGACCGCATGCGCCGATATGAAGTCATGGTCATCCTCGACCCCGATCTCGAGGAGCGCACTGTCGCTCCCTCACTCGAGACCTTCCTCAATGTCGTCAAGCAGGACGGCGGCAGCGTGCAGAAGGTCGATGTCTGGGGTCGGCGTCGTCTCGCGTACGAGATCGCGCACAAGCCCGAGGGCATCTACGCCGTCCTCGACATCACGTCGTCGACTGCCGCTGTCGCGGAGCTCGACCGCCAGCTCAACCTCAATGAGGCCGTGCTCCGCACCAAGGTCACGCGCCCGGAGGAGTCGTAGGCCATGGCCGCCGGTGACATCAACGTCACGGTCGTGGGCAACCTGACCAACGACCCTGAGCTGCGCTTCACTCCGAGTGGTGCTGCCGTCGCGTCCTTCACGGTCGCGTCGAGCTCGCGCTACCTCGACAAGGCGACCAACGAGTGGAAGGACGGCGATCCAGTCTTCATGCGCTGCAGCGTGTGGCGGCAGTACGCCGAGAACGTCGCCGAGTCCCTGCAGAAGGGCATGCGCGTCATCGTGCAGGGCCGCCTGAAGCAGCGCTCGTACGAGACCCGCGAGGGTGAGAAGCGCACCGTCGTGGAGATGGAGGTCGACGACGTCGGCCCCGCACTCCGCTACGCCACAGCCAAGGTCACGCGCACTCAGCGCGGCGACAGTGGCTTCTCCGGCGGCGGCTCAGGTGGCGGGGCCCCCGCCGACGATCCCTGGGCTGCACCCAGTGGCGGCGGTGCCGCCTTCGACGAACCCCCGTTCTAGACCACAGACTTTCGCTTCTAAGGAGATATGACAGATGGGCCAGGGACAGCGTCGCGATAAGCGCTCAAGTGAGCCGGCACGCGTCAAGAAGGGCACGCCGCTGCTTGCACCGGACGTGACCTTCATCGATTACAAGGATGTCAACCTGCTTCGCAAGTTCATCTCCGATCGCGGCAAGATCCGTTCGCGCCGCGTGACGGGACTCACCATGCAGCAGCAGCGCGCTGTCGCCAAGGCGATCAAGAACGCGCGTGAGATGGCGCTGCTGCCCTACACCAGCTCGGCGAGGTAGACATGAAGATCATCCTCACCCAGGCAGTCGATGGGCTCGGCGTCCCCGGCGACGTCGTGACCGTCAAGGACGGCTACGGCCGCAACTTCCTCGTGCCTCGCGGCATGGCTATGCCGTGGACCGCGGGTGGCGAGAAGCAGGTCGTGCAGATCAAGCGGGCGCGCGATGCCCGGGAGATCCGCGACCTCGCCCACGCCAAGGAGGTCAAGGAGCAGCTCGAAGGTCTCGCCGTTGTCATCCCGGCGAGAGCGGGCGAAGGCGGCAGGCTCTTCGGCTCCATCACCAACGCCGATCTCGTCACCGCGGTGCGCAAGGCGGGTGGCCCGCTGCTCGACAAGCGCTCCGTCGAGGTCTCGCACGTCAAGGCGCTGGGCAGCCACAAGGCACGCGTGCGCGTGAGCCCCGAGGTCACCGCCTCGGTGAGCTTCACCGTCACCGCGGACTAGTTCGTCTCGTTGACGACGCTTCGTCAGACTCTCGCCGCGCGCGAAGTCTGACGAAGCGTCGTTTTCGTTTAAGTGCGCTCGAGCAGGAGCGGCAGGTCGGCGACGAGCCCGTCAGCCGCGGCTTCGAGCATGGCGAGGACGTCAGCGAATCCATCGTGATCGCCGTACCAAGGGTCGGGCACATCGAGCCGCGGATCACCGGCAGGCAGCCCCGCTAACGCTGGGTCGAAGGAGCGCATCATGCGCACCCGCTCACACGCAGCCTCATCCGGCGCCAGGCTGATGACGGTCGCGTAGTTGCTCGAGTCCATGGTGAGGAGCAGGTCCGGACGCCCCGGCTCGACGAACCACTCCGTGGTGATCTGTCGGCCGGAGTGCGCAAGGTCGTAGCCTGCGGCGCGCAGTGTCTGCAGGGCTCGCGGATCAGCGTCTTCACCGATGTGCCAGCCGTCTGTGCCGGCCGAGTCGACACGGACCGAGGCCGCTAGGCCGGCAGCGTCCACGCGCGAGCGAATCACCGCCTCCGCCATGGGTGAGCGACAGATGTTGCCGAGGCACACGGTCGTGATGCGATACGGGTTGCCTGTCACGACACTTCCGCCCAGAAGCGGTCGAAGAGACGTCTGCTGTCGGCACGCTGCTCCTCGGCACGCGCACGCAGGGCATCGACCTGGGGTGCTGACACTTCTCGTGGAGTGCCGACGTCATCGAACATCTGGGCGAGGATGGCGGCATCGACCTCAGGGTGGAATTGGACGCCCCAGGCTCGGCCGTAGCGAAAGGCGATGGGCGCGTGATCGGCCTCGGCGAGCAACTCAGCGCCGGGAGGCACCGTGAACGCGTCGTTGTGCAGGAGCGCCCAGGGTGCTTGGAGCTCTTCGAGATCAGACGCGGGTGTCTCCCAGGCGATATGCGGTGTGGATTGCCGGGTCACCTCTCCTCCGAGCGCGTGCGAGAGCAGCTGCCCGCCGAAGCAGATGCCGAGCAGCGGCTTGCCCTGCTCGACCCGGCGGTGCACGAGCGCGATCTCGGCCGCGATCGCGGCTGCGGCCTGAGGGGGGTCGTCGGGTGCGTCCATCGTTCGGGCGAGTGTCCACTCCGAGCCGAGCACGATGACGAGGTCGGCGTCGTCGGCCGCATCCTCAGCAAGGACGTCATCGCGGACGAGACGGCGTACAGCGAATCCGTTGTCGGCAAGCCACGGCTCCAGATGGCCGAGCTCGGCGCCGACGGTGGGATTGGCGATGACGACAGCGATGCGGTCACTCATGACGTGGACAACCCTACGATCTGCGATGCGACCGCGGGCAGATCGGGACCTTCGATGTCGGGTGATGTGTAGATCGCCGGCACCTGCCTTTCCAGGCGCGGGATCCAGGCGGTGCGCAGGCCTGCGCGGTGCGCACCGTGGAGGTCCCACGCATGCGCGGCCACCATGGTGACGTCGCCTGGCGGCAGGCCCAGGGCGAGGCATCCGGCGAGATAGGGCGCAGGGGCGGGCTTCCAGCGCCCGAAGTCCGCGGCGGAGAGGTGACCGGCGACGAGGTCGCCAAGCCCGTGTCTGTCGAAGATCGCTGCGACCGTGTCGGCGCTGCCCACGGTGAGTGTGATCGCCGGGACGCCGGCGTCGGCGAGTATGCGCAGACCCGGCTCCACATCGGGGTGCGGCTGCAGTCGTGTGAAGGCGTCGAGGACGACGTCGGCGTTTGCGGGTGTCAGGCGCTGCGGATCGAGTGAGACCAGTGCAGCACGTGCGACGTCGGCGAAGGGCCGGCAGTCACCACTCGCGGCGAGGGCGAAGCCATCACGCAGGGTGCGGGCAAACCACAGGGGCAGGGCATTCGGGACCCCGAGTGAGTCGAAGGCCGGTTGCAGGCCGCTGAGATCAAGCAGGGTTTCGTTGACATCGAGGAGTACGCCGCGCACGCGGTGACGCTACCGCGGACGGACGGCACCGGTGACAAGCCAGGCGGATCCCCGCGCGCGCCACACGAGCAGGATCGCGCGTAGGAGGAGGAACCACCCGAGAGCCCACCACAGTGCGTCGACGCTCCAGGAGTTGACGAGGACGAGCCACGCCGCGGGTAGGAAGGCAATGAGCACGACGATCTGCGCCCAAGCCAACCACCGGGTGTCGCCCGCGCCGATGAGCACGCCATCGAGTGCGAAGACGACACCGGAAAGGGGCTGGAGCACCGCAAGCACCAGCAGCGCCGCGGAGATGAGTGCGATGACGTCCGCATCGTCACCGAACCAGCCCGGCAACCACGGACGCAGGGTGAGGACGAGGACACCCAGGACGACGCCCAGCCATACCGACCACCACACGATGCGCCGCGTGATGGTGCGCGAGCCGGTGACGTCACCGGCACCGAGGGACTTGCCGAGCAGGGCTTGGCCGGCGATGGCGATGGCATCGAGCGCGAGGGCGAGGGCGAAGAAGAGCGTGACGGTCACGTAGTAGGCCGCGAGCTCCGCATCGCCGAGCCGCGCCGCGACGGCCGAGGCGATCACGAGCACGCCGCGCAGTGCGGCGGAGCGCACGAAGAGGGGCACGCCATCGCGCGCGGAGCGCACGACTCCCACGCCGCTCGGCGTGAGGGACACACCTTCACGGCGCGCGGTGCGCAGGAGGAGGGCGCCGTAGGCGATGAGGCCGATGAGCTCTGCGATCCCAGTCGCTGCGGCGCTGCCACCGATCCCCCAGCCGAAGACCAGCACGAAGACCAGGCAGAGCACGAGGTTGGCCGCGACCATCACCAGGGTGACGTAGAGCGTTGTCCGCGTGTCCTGAAGTCCACGGAGCACGCCGACTGCCGCGAGGACGCCGAGGACTGCGGGGAAGGAGATCGCGATGATGCGCAGGTAGGTGACGGCGTACGGCGTCACTTCGGCGGAGGTGCCGAGCATCGCGATGAGCGGCTCGGCGAGCGCGAAGCCAAGGATGGCGAGCACGACGCCGAGGCCGACGCCGAGCGCCATGCCGTCGATGCCCTGGGAGAGCGCGCCACTTCGGTCGCCCGCGCCCAGGAGCCGGGCGACCGATGCGGTAGCTGCGTAGGACAAGAAGATGCACAGCCCGACGACCGCGCCGAAGATCGTCGACGCCGCGCCGAGCCCCGCGAGTGCCTCGGTGCCGAGGGTGCCGACGATGACGGCATCCACGAGGAGGAAAAGCGGCTGGGCGAGCAGGGCCCCGAAGGCGGGGAGCGCCAGGCGCGCGATGCTGCGATCGAGCTGCCGGTGCGCCACCGTGCGGAGGCTATCCCCCGCCACGAACGGTGGAAATCAGGTCATCTCGGGTTCACTCCCGCGTGTCGGGGCGGCCACCTCCGACAAGTTTTCCTACACACCCCCGGGACAGTATCGACCCACGTCAGAGGGCCTGTGACTGAGATATTGATCGGTCGGTCCCCAGGTTGTCCCCAACCTGTGAACGGGCTCCTCGGCGTTTCTCCCCTGGTTATCCACAAGTCTGCCCACAGGCTTGCTGGACGTCGGCACACGCACTTCCCTAGGTTCCTCACCCGAGGCCCCCTCGGGCTCGTGGGTCCCCCGCTGTCGGACCCCCGTGGTGGAGTTGAGTGCAGCCGTGTTGAGCCGATCTGGGAGGGAGGGCGCGTGAGCGTCGCCGAACTCCCGGTCCCTTATGACGATGGTGGCGGCCCGCCCGCAGATCGCACTCCCCCGCAGGACGTGGCGGCCGAGCAGTCCGTGCTCGGCGCGATGATGCTGAGCAAGGACGCCATCGCCGACGTCGTCGAGGTGCTGCGCGAGGGGGACTTCTACCGTCCGGCCCACGCGACGATCTACGACGCGATCATCACGATCTACGGCAAGGGCGACCCTGCCGATGCCGTGACCGTGTCCGCCGAGCTCACCCGCACCGGTGAGATCGGTCGTATCGGTGGGGCGTCCTACCTCCACACCCTGGTGTCCCTTGTGCCGACCGCGGCCAACGCCGGCTACTACGCCGCCATCGTCAAGGAGCGTGCGATCCTGCGCCGCTTGGTCGAGGCGGGCACGCGCATCGTGCAGATGGGCTACGCCGGCGAGGGAGACGTCGACGACGTGGTCGACCGGGCGCAGGCCGAGGTCTACGAAGTCACGGAGCGGCGTACAGCGGAGGACTACCTCCCGCTGCGCGACCTCATGGACGGGGCACTCACCGAGATCGAGGCGATCGCCAATCGAGGCGGGCAGATGGTGGGGGTGCCCACCGGCTTCGCCGATCTCGACGCGCTGACCAATGGATTGCACCCCGGACAGCTGATCATCGTTGCGGCCAGGCCGGCCATCGGAAAAAGTACCCTGGCGGTGGATATCGCGCGATCAGCCAGCATCAAGAACGGTCTCACCAGTGTGATCTTCTCGCTGGAGATGGGCCGCAACGAGATCCTCATGCGCATGCTCTCCGCCGAGGCGCAGATCGCCCTGCATCACATGCGCAGCGGCAACATGAGCGACAACGACTGGCAGAAGCTCGCTACCAAGATGGGTGTGGTGAGCGAGGCACCGCTCTTCATTGATGACTCGCCCAACCTCACGATGATGGAGATCCGGGCGAAGTGCCGCCGCCTCAAGCAGCGTCACGACCTGCGCTTGGTGGTCGTCGACTACATGCAGCTCATGACGAGCGGCAAGAAGGTCGAGAGCCGTCAGCAGGAGGTTAGTGAGTTCAGCCGCTCGCTCAAGCTTCTTGCGAAGGAACTCGACGTGCCGGTGATTGCCGTCAGCCAGCTCAACCGCGGTCCGGAGCAGCGCACCGACAAGCGTCCGATGCTGTCTGACCTTCGCGAATCGGGCTGTCTCACCGCGTCGACCCGCATCCTGCGCGCGGACATCGGCTCCGAGGTCACCATCGGCGAGCTGATGGAGAGTGGCGAGCGACTCATCCCTGTCTGGTCATTGGACGACTCGCTCCGCTACGTCCCGCAGATCATGACCCACGTCTTCTCCACTGGGCGCAAGGAAGTTTTCAAGCTCACCACGGCCAGTGGGCGAGTCGTGGAGCTGACGGCCAACCACCCGCTGCTGACCTATCACGGCTGGCGCAGCTTGGGAGAGCTCGAGCCAGGCGACCGCATCGCTACACCCCGACATGTGCCCGCACCCGAGGTCGAGTTCGACATGTGGAGTGATGACAAGGTCGTCGTGCTCGCCCACCTCATTGGCGATGGTTCCATGCTGCCGCGTCAGCCACTGCGTTACGCGACGAAGGACCGAGCCAATCTTGAGGCGGTACGCCGCTCTGCTACTTCAGCGTTTGACGTACGCGCTTCGGTTGATGACTACCCCGAGGCCCGCTGTCTCACCCTCCGCCTAGCGTCGAATCGGCCCGTCACGCATGGGGTGCGCAACCCCATCAACGCCTGGCTCGACGATCTCGGGCTCTTCGGCAAGCGGAGCCACGAGAAGTTCGTCCCACCCGAGGTTTTTTGCCTGCCGAAGCGCCAGATCGCGCTCTTCCTCCGCCACCTGTGGGCGACGGACGGATCGATCCTCATCAACTCTGCGGGTCGCGGTGGCCGCGTCTACTACTCGTCGACGAGCAGGCGCCTCGCCGATGATGTCGCACGCCTGCTCCTGCGCTTCGGTATTGCAGCACGCATCCACACATCGACAAAGGCGGGCTATCGCCCCTCCTACGCCGTGGACGTCTCCGGAGCGGCTGACCAGAAGGTGTTCCTACGCCGAATCAACGCTCACGGCGAGCGTGGGGAGATTGGTCGCCGACTGCTCTCGATCCTGGAGACGATCGAGCCCAACACCAATCGCGACACAGTGCCGCGTGAGGTGTGGGAAGACGTCAAGAGTGTGATCAGTGACAGGGGAATGACCCATCGCGAGTTTGCCTCCGCGATGGGGACGTCCTTCTGTGGCAGCACGATGTGGAAGCACGCCCCCAGTCGCGAGCGACTCGGACGCGTTGCCACGGTGCTGGAGTCGGCCGACTTGGAGCTGATGGCCACCAACGACGTGCACTGGGACGAAATCGTCTCCATCACCTCGCTTGGGGAGCAAGAGGTTTACGACGCCACCGTGCCCGGTACGCACAACTTCATCGCGGACGGTGTCGCCGTGCATAACAGCCTTGAGCAGGATGCGGACATGGTGATCCTGCTCCACCGCGAGGACGCCTACGAGCGTGAGTCACCACGTGCGGGCGAGGCCGACTTCATCGTCGCTAAGCACCGCAACGGACCTACATCGACGATCACCGTCGCCTTCCAGGGGCACTACTCGCGCTTCGTCGACATGGCTCAGTAGGCACGAATCCGCTATTCCGCACATCCCCAGGTGCGTTCGCTCTACTCTCCACGCATGAGAAGGGGATTGCGCGTGGTCGGTGTGGGGCTCGCCTCTCTCGGGCTATTGCTCTCGTCGGTGAGTCTGACGGCGACCGCGACAGCGTCCGACCTCACAACGAGTGACGTCGACGACGCCACGTGGCAGGAGATCTGGGCTGATGTCGGCCACCCCAACACCGCGGACAAGTGGCGCTGCTACGGAACACCCCGCCAGCTCAATAGGGATCCGTCCTGGGTCATCGTGTTCTACCGGCCCATCGACACTGCCGAGTGCGCTGGCCTCCCCGCTGACCCCTACCCGTTCCTCGCACACAAGCAGTCCGGCGTCTGGCGCGATGCCGTCATGCTCGGCCCCGTCTCCTGCAGCTACACGAGCAAAGCCATCTTCAAGGAAAGCGGGACCTGGGGGATCGTCCAGGACTTGATGAAGGACCAGTGGTGCGATCCAGACCCAATGTGGCGCGCCTACATGGAGCGCTACCTGGATACGAAGCAGTGCAAGACACCGCTGATGCCCCGTGCCAATAAGTCAGTCATCGGCTACATCGGTCGCAGCGAATCGGGCGGCAAAATCGAGGACGGTGCGGTTGCCTGGACCTGCGCACGCCCTGCGGGGGGCGCTCGGGACCAGTACCTCACCGTCTTCCTTGCCGATCCCTCACCGAAGCAGATCACCGTGCAACTCAACATGCTGCAATTCGAGTCGCTCAAGATCCGCAAGGGCGGCATTGTCGTGACGGGCGGGCTGTACTCCGGATCCGGCCCGCTGTGCTGCCCCGACCAGCGCGTCACCGCGACGTACAAGATGCGCGGCGACAAGTTGGTCATGGTGAAGGAGACGATCGAGCCCGTCTAGTCATGCGGTCGCACTAGCGTGTGGGCATGCGCGCGGTTGTGTACGACGCCCCGGGATCCTTCAGCGTCCGCGAAGTCCCCGTGCCCGAGCCGGGACCGGACCAGGTGCGCGTGCGCATGACGGCAGCAGGAATGTGCGGGACGGACCTGCATCTGCATGAGGGCCAGTTCTTGGCCCACTTCCCGCTCACCCCCGGCCACGAGACAGTCGGGGTGATCGACGCCCTGGGAGACGGGGTGGACGCCGACGGTGCCGGCAGCCCACTGCAGGTCGGGCAGCAGGTGGTGGTCAATCCCAACTCCAGCTGCGGCGCCTGCGCATACTGCGGCGAAGGTCGACCATGGCTGTGCGACTCCTTCGCCGGCATCGGGTCGTCCACGCCGGGTGGCTTCGCGGAGTTCGTCCTCGTCCCTCGCGGGCAGGTCTTCGACGCCAGCGGTATCCCGCTCGACCTCGCGGTCTTCGCCGAGCCTGCAGCCTGCATCGCCCACCTCATGGACCGCCTCGATCCGCTCACCGGTTGCTCCATCGTGGTCCTCGGCGCCGGACCCACCGGTGTGCTCCTCACGCAGTTCCTGCGCATGCACGGCGCTGCCTCCGTTGTCCTCGCTGACCCCAATGACTACAAGCTCGATCTCGCGGTGGGACTCGCCGACATCACCACGCACGTGGTCGATCGGAGCGACGTTCGCGGGACAGTCGGCCGTCTGCGCGGTGATCAGGGCTTCGATGTGGTCATCGACGCCACTGGTCGCGCCGATGTCATCGCCGAGCTCCCTCGGCTCGCGCGCAATGGTGGGCGCATCGTGTACTACGGCGTGGCCGACGAGGCCGATCTCGTGAGCATCTCGCCCTTCGAGATCTTCCGCCGCGAGCTGACCATCATGGGCTCTTTCACGGAGGTGGACTCCTTCCCGGACGCACTGTCGGCGTTCCGCAGTGGAGCCATTCGCACAGACGGCCTCATTACGCACCGCTACCCCATTGATGCCTACGCCGAGGCTCTCGCAGCGATGCGCTCAGACAGGTCAGCCCACAAGATCGTGATCACCCCGTAGGCGCGTCAGGGCTAGATCCGTGGCCGCGGCACTGGTTGCACCGACTCGTAGGCCCGGGCGGCGCGCAGGACGGTGACGTCATCGTGCGCGCGCCCCACGATCTGCAACCCCACGGGCAGGCCCGCTGATGTGAGCCCGCAGGGCACGGTGATCGCCGGCTGCTGCGTGAGGTTGAAGGGATAGCTGAAGGGCGTCCACGACAGCATGGATTCCGGCGTCATCGGCACCGCGCCTGCGGGCCGCGCCTCGAAGGCCGGGATCGCGACCGCCGGTGTCACGAGCACGTCGTAGCGAGTCATGAAGAGCCGCATCTTGGTGCCCAGCGCATTGCGCTTCAGGGTGAGCAGCTGCACATCCTGCGCACTCAATTCCGCACCCTGCGCGGCCTGCGCCGCGAAGTCGGGGTCGGTGACCGCCTGCCCCTCGGGCCCGAGGGAGTCGTAGACCGTCTTGGAGGAGACGAACCACAGCCCGGTCGAGATGTCGAGCGGATCCTCGATACCTGGGTCCACCTGCTCGACGATCGCGCCGAGTGCCTCGAGCTCGCGCACGGCTGTGTCGACGAGCGCGGCTACCTCAGAATCGACCTCGGCGTACCCGAGTGTGGGGGAGTAGGCGATGCGCATGCCTCGAATGCCGTCATCGAGCTCGGCGAGGTAGTCCACGCCGTCGTAGGGCAGCGAGGTCCAGTCGCGCGGATCCGGCTGCGCGACGACGTTCATCATCAGCGCGCAGTCGGTCACGCTCATCGTGTGCGGGCCGACATTGGCCACGCTGCCAAAGGGTGAGAGCGGGTACGCCGGGACGCGGCCGAAGCTCGCCTTCATGCC
>CAZLNF010000033.1:0-14526 GCA_964560885.1 uncultured Actinomyces sp.
GACCGCCACGGTGCCTCCAGTTGGTCGTTCCCTGCCCCTTGGCAGGGCTTTACGGAGACCACTGTTGCAGATTCGGCGGCCAATTCGCGACATCGCCGCAATTTCGCGCCCCGGTGTGTCGCGCACGTCATCGGATCCGTTGTCGTGCTAGTCGGTGTCTGAATCCTGCTGTGTGCGCGTGATTTCGTCGGCTTCCCGACGCCGTGCGGCGACGTGTGGATTGGTTCGCGCATCAAATTTCCACAAGGCCGGAAGTGTCACACACGTCACACCAATCGCAATGATGCACAGGATCCCTCCTGAAGCGAGGGAGGTGCGCAGGCCGAAGGCCTGGGCGGCCGCGGTGCTGCGCACCTGCCCGAGCATGGGTCCGACCGAGTAGCTGAGCATCTCGATACCGGCCATGCGACCACGTACGTCGTCGGGGATGGATTGGTTCCACATGAGGCTGCGGAAATGTCCGCTGAGCATGTCGAAGTAGCCCGCGACGGCCAAGAGGCCGAGCACCCACCAGATGCCGGGTGCGATCCCCATTAGGGCGATGGCGGCACCCCAGGACGCGGCGGCCAAAGCGATGGCCCGGCCGTAGTGGCGAATCCGGATTGCCCAGCCGCTCGTGAGTCCGAAGACGAGCCCACCGGCGAAGCCGGCAGAGTAGAGAAGCCCCAGCGCCCAGGGAGCGTCGTACTGCTGCGCGATGAAGGGGAAGAGCGCGAAGGGGAAGGCGAAGGTCATCGCAGCGAGGTCGATGGTGTAACTGCCGAGGATGTCCTTGCGACTCCAGGCGTAGCGCATCCCGGACAGCACATGCCGTGCGCTCGACTCGACGCGCTGCGCGCGGGCGCGCACCGACGGAAGTCGAAGGAAGATGGTGATGGCCAAGACGAAGGTGAGTGCGTCGAAGGCGTACGCGGCCGCCACACCCCACACGCTGATGATGAGGCCTCCGATAGCAGGCCCCGCCAGGGCAGCGGAGTTCATGCGCAGGGAGTTGAGGGCACTCGCTGCAGAGAGTTGATCCTGAGGCACGAGCCTGGGCAGCATGGCGTCAAGGGACGGCCTCTGCAGGCCGTCCACGGCGGCGAAGATCATGGCGACGACGTAGATCAGCCAGAGTTGCGGTGACGGCAGCAGGGCATTGACGGCGAGGACCAGGACCAGCACGCCCGCAGCCACCTCGCCGACCACCACCAGAGTGCGGCGGTTCATGCGGTCGGCCAGGGATCCGCCGTAGAGGCCGAAGAAGATGAGAGGGAGCAGCTCGGCGAGACCGATGAGTCCCACCGCGAGGAAGGAGTCCGTCAGTTCGGCCACCTGGAAGGGAATCGCGACGTAGGTCACCATCGAGCCCAGTGAGGTGACCAGCCCGCCGATGAAGAGTCGCCGGAAGGCCGGCTGGGTGCGCAGGGGCGTGATGTCGATCCGCAGGCCGCGCATACCGCCAGTCACGGGCGCTGATGCTTCCACGCACCGCGCCCGGGTTCGCGAAGCGGTCCGGTCGCTGTCAGGATGGCGCGATGACGACGCCACCCCCTGCCCCCGATCCTTACGCCCTGCCCGAGGTGACCGGCCTCACCATCGGTGTCCTAGGCGGCACCGGCGAGCAGGGTCGCGGACTGGCCCGTCGGCTGGCCATGGCGGGGTGCGATGTCGTCCTGGGTTCGCGTGACGCGGGCCGAGCGGCTGAGGCCGCGGCGCTCCTCCCCGGCTCGGTGCGGGGGATGTCCAATGAGGACTGTGCCGCAGCCAGCGATGTCGTGATCGTCGCGGTGCCCTGGGACGGACACGGTGCTCTCCTCGAGTCTTTGAGCGGTGAGCTCGCGGGCAAGGTCGTGGTCGACTGCGTCAACCCGCTCGGCTTCGACAAGCAGGGTGCCTTCGCGCTGCCCGTGCCCGAGGGTTCTGCCGCACAGCAGGCCGCCGCCGTGCTCCCCGACGCCCGCGTTGTCGCCGCCTTCCATCACATCTCCGCGGTGCTGCTCCTCGACGAGTCGGTCGACCGGATCGACACCGACGTCCTGGTGCTCGGTGATGATCGCGAGGCCACCGACACGGTCCAGGCCCTCGCCGGGCTCATCCCGGGCATGCGCGGGGTCTACGGCGGCAGGCTGCGCAATGCGGGTCAGGTGGAGGCCTTCACGGCCAATCTCATCTCGATGAACCGGCGCTACAAGGCACACGCAGGCGTGCGCATCACTGACGTCTGAGCCACCGCTCCTACGCGTAGGAGTGCTCCGGCGCGGGGTACGCGCCCGAGCGGACCTCATCGGCCCACTGCGCCGCGGCGCCGCCCAGGGCGGAGCGCAGGTCGGCGTACACCTTGACGAACTTCGGTCGCGGCCCCTCGGTGAGCCCGGCCATGTCCTGCCAGACGATCACCTGGGCGTCCGTGGCGCCACCAGCGCCGATCCCGATTGTGGGGATGGTGAGCACCTCGGACACGCGCGCGGCAAGATCGGCGGGGACCACCTCGAGCACGACGGCACAGGCGCCCGCGGCCTCGAGTGCCTTGGCATCGCGCAGGAGTGCTTCACCGTCTTCGCCGCGCCCCTGCACTCGGTAGCCGCCGAAGACGTTGACGGACTGGGGTGTGAGCCCAAGGTGGCCGATCACGGGGATGCCCGCTCCGACGAGTGCCTCGACCTGGGCCAGCACGCGCTGGCCGCCCTCGATCTTGACGGCGTGAGCGCCGCCGTCCTTCATGAAGCGCATGGCCGACTCCATCGCCTGCACGACGGATGCCTGGTAGGAGCCGAAGGGCATGTCTGCGACGACCAGGGCGCGGGTGGATCCGCGCACGACGCCCGCGACGAGTGGCACGAGATCGTCCACCGTGACCGGGAGGGTTGAGTCGTAGCCGTAGACGACCTGGGCCGCCGAGTCGCCGACGAGGAGGCAGGGGATGCCGGCCTCGTCGAAGATGCGAGCGGTGAGCGCGTCGTAGGCGGTGATCATCGCCCACTTGTCCCCGCGGGCGGTGGCCTCGTGGAGGTCGCGAATGGTGGTGCGGCGGATAGGCGTCGCCAAGGACATGATCGTGCTCCCATCTCGAGGCTCCCGTGCGGAGTCCCCGGACACGCTCATGGTGGCACATAGGGGCGCTCCTCGCGCCGCGCACCCGCCGACCGTTACGATACGCGATCGTTCCGGAATTCCCGGATGTGCGGCGCGAGGAGGGCCATGTCCGCCGATGGCTGGATGACAAGCGGCGAGGGCCACCCCCGCCGGTGGGCGATCCTGGGCGTGCTGGTGGTGAGCCTGCTCATCGTGGTGCTCGACAACACCGTCCTCAATATCGCCCTGCCCACGATCCAGAAGGATCTCGGGGCGACTGCCGGCGAGCTCGTGTGGGCGATCGACAGCTACATCCTGGCCTTCGCGGCGCTCCTCTTCACGTGGGGAGCACTCGGCGACCGCTACGGCCGCAAGCGCATTCTCGTCATCGGCCTCATCATCTTCGGGGTCGCTTCAGCGGCGAGCGCCTTCGCGACCACGCCCGGGATGCTTATCGGCTTCCGCGCGATCATGGGCATCGGTGGTGCTGCGGTCATGCCGACTACTCTGGCGATCATCACCGTGGTCTTCCCTCCGCATGAGCGCGGCAAGGCGATTGGCGCGTGGGCGGGAGCGGTCGGTGCTGCCGTGGCTCTGGGACCGGTACTGGGTGGTCTGCTGCTGCAGCACCCGGAATGGTCCAGCTGGATCACGGGCAACGACTGGGGCGCGGTCTTCCTCATCAACGTGCCGATCGTCATCATCGGGCTCATCGGCGTGTGGCGCGTCGTGCCCGAGACGCGCGATCCCCACCCGCGCAAGCTCGACCTCATCGGGCTCGTGCTCTCTGTCATCGGTCTCACCCTTGTCATCTACGGGATCATTCACGCGTCGTCCACGCTGAGCTGGGTCGATCCAGGCGTGATCCTCCCGATGCTTGCCGGCATCGTCGTGCTGGCCGTATTCCTCTGGTACGAGGCGCGCAGCGATCACAAGAGCTTCGATGTGTCCCTCTTCACGAATCGCGGCTACGCCGTGAGTCTTGCGGCGGTCACGCTCGCTTTCTTTGCGCTCTCGGGTATCACCTTCACGCTGCCCTTCTACCTGCAGATCCTGCGGGGCTACGACACTCTCACCGCGGGCCTGTGCTTCGTGCCCTTCGCGGTGGGTCAGATCATCGCTGCTCCCCGCAGCGCGGCGATGGTGCTGAGATTCGGCTACCGCGCGGTGATGACGACGGGGCTGGTGCTGGTCGCCCTATCGCTCCTGGGGCTTCTCTTTGTGCAGATCGACACCCCGCTGTGGGTGATCCTCGTCGTGTTCTTCGTCTTCGGCTTCGGCATGGGCAATGTCATCGCCCCGGCGTCCACGGTCATGCAGAACGTCCTGCCGCTCGCGCGGGCCGGGGCAGGCTCCGCCGTGCAAAACACCGTGCGGCAGGTCGGCGGCGCCCTGGGAGTGGCGATCATCGGCACCGTCCTGGCCACCCAGTACGCCTCGCGGATTGCCCCGGCAATGGGGCAGCTTCCTGATCAGGTCCCCGACGAGGCCCGCAAGGCGGCCGAGAATTCCATCGTCGCCACGGACGGGCTTCTCGCTGGCCTGGAGCAGTCCGGCGTGCCAGCGACGGTGGTCGACGCGCTGCGCACCTCGGCCTTCGACGCCTTTCTGGTTTCGTCTCACGTCACCTACATCATCTCCGTGTCGGTCGTCGTCATTGCCGCGCTACTCGTGGCCTTCGTGCTGCCCGTGATCACGCCTCCGCGCAAGGACGTGGCCGTGCCCGACGACTCACCCACGGATGACCGGGTGCGCGAGGAGGAAGCCGCCTATCCGGAGCAGCTGGCCGAGGAGATTTCCGATGACGGTCGCCGGGACTGACGCCCCCGCGCGCGGCAGGCCGCGCGATGCGGCGCTGGATCGACGCATTGCCGAGGCGGCCCTGGATGTGCTCGCGGACAGCGGTATTGCCGGGTTCACGATTGAGGCCGTCGCCCACCGCGCAGGGGTGGGCAAGGCCGCGATCTACCGGCGGTACTCCGGACGCGACGACGTGCTGGCCGCTGCGCTCGACCAGATGCGCGACGACGTCCCACTGGCGATGGGGGAGGGCTCAGCCCGGGCGCGGCTCGAGGCCGCACTCGATTTCGTGCGTACGCCGATGACGCAGACGCGCGCGGGGCGCGTGATGGCGCAGGTCATTTCGGCAGGAGCCCAGCATCCTGATTTCCTCGCGGTGTTCTACGACCGAGTCCTCGGTCCTCGTCGACGAGTGCTCGTGAGCATCCTGCGCGAGGGAGTAGCCGAAGGATGGGTGGATCCGAGTGCCGATCTTGATGCGGTCGTCACCCTGCTGGTCGGGCCCATGATCTTCCTCAAGGTGTGGCATGGCACGCCACTCGCGGCCATCTCCACGGATCACATCCTGGATCTCGCGCTTCGCGGAGTGGGCGCTACTCCCGCCAGCGGTTCGTGATCGGCTGGCGGCGGTCGCGACCGAAGGCGCGCAGGGAGATCTTGGTGCCGGGTGGGTATTGACGCCGCTTGTACTCCGCGGCATCAGTCAGGTGGATCACGCGCTCGACGACTGCGGAGTCGAATCCCTGATCGACAAGCTCATCGCGCCCACGATCCTGCTCGATGTAGTCGTCGAGGATGTCGTCGAGCAGGTCGTACTCGGGAAGCGAATCCTGGTCGAGCTGGCCGGCACGCAGCTCGGCACTCGGAGGCTTGGTGATGGAGTTGGGCGGGATGGGTGGCGTCTCACCCTCGGACTCGGCTCGGGCATTGCGCCAGCGCGCGAGTTGCCAGACGAGTGTCTTGGGCACGTCCTTGATCGGGGCGAAGCCCCCCACGGCGTCGCCGTAGATCGTGGAGTAGCCGACGGAGATCTCGGTCTTGTTGCCGGTGGCGAGCACGAGGTGGCCCTCGGAGTTGGACAGCGCCATGAGGGTGGTGCCGCGCACCCGGGCCTGGAGGTTCTCCTCCGCGAGCCCGCTCAGGCGCAGTGAGGCATCGAAGGCGTCGACCATGGGCGCGATGGGGATCGTGCGGTAGTGCAGGCCGGTGCGCGCGGCGAGGTCGGCCGCATCGGCGAGCGAGTGCTCGGAGGAATAGACACTGGGCAGTGCTACGCCGTGCACGCGGTCCGCGCCGAGCGCGTCGCAGGCGAGCGCGGCCACGAGCGCGGAGTCGATGCCCCCGGATAGGCCGAGGATGACGGAGGCGAAGGAGTTCTTGTCGACGTAGTCGCGCAGGCCGGTGACGAGGGCAGCCCACACGGTCGCGTGATCGGACAGGGGCTCGGCCACGAGAGCCTCACGCGTGCGCGCGGCCGGCGCGGGGACCTCCAGGCGAGTGTGCCCGCCGACTCCTGCGGGCAGATCGAGATCGATGACGAGGAGGTCCTCGCGGAAGGCCGGTGCCCGGGCGAGCAGGGTGCCGTCGGCTGCCACGACCAGGGAATCGCCGTCGAAGACGAGCTCGTCCTGCCCACCCGTCATGTTGACGTAGGCGAGGGCAGCACCGAGCTCGCGTGCGCGCCGCTGGCAGAGCTCCAGGCGCGTGTCGTCCTTGTCGCGCTCGTAGGGCGAGCCGTTGATGACGATGAGCAACCCGCACCCGCGTGCCTGGGCGACCGGACCGCCCTCCTGCCACAGGTCCTCGCAGATCGCGAGCGCGACGTCCACGCCACCGATGTCGAGCACGCAGGGTTGCTCACCCGGGACGAAGTAGCGGAACTCGTCGAAGACCCCGTAGTTGGGCAGATGGTGCTTGTCATAGCGGGCCACGATGCGACCGTGCTGCAGCACCGCCGCGGAATTGACAGGTGCCCCGCGCGGCCGACCGAGCCGATCCGGTGCGCCCTCGATCCGGTCCAGGTAGCCAATGACGACGACGACCTCACCGAGACCGTCGTCCACGAGGCGGCGCGCCAACTCGTCGACCGTGACGCGCGATGCCTCCTGGAAGGACGGTCGCAGTGCCAGGTCCTCGATGGGGTAGCCCGTGATGAACATTTCTGGCAGCGCCACCACCTGGGCACCGGCCGCGGCCGCCTCGCGGATCGCGGCGTGGGCCCTCTCGGCGTTGCCCGCGAGGTCTCCCACCGTCGGGTTGCCCTGGACCAGGGCCAGTCGCAGCGCGGGCATAGGGGAAGCGTAGGGGTGCGTAATGCGCCGGAAACACGGGCACGGGCACACTGGGGCCATGGATAAGCAGACGGAGTTCGTGCTCCGGACGATCGAGGAGCGGGACATCCGCTTCGTGCGCCTGTGGTTCACCGACGTGCTGGGCACATTGAAGTCGGTGGCGGTCGCCCCCGCCGAGCTGGAGGGCGCCTTCGCCGAGGGCCTCGGATTCGACGGCTCGGCCATCGAAGGCTTTGCGCGCGTCTATGAGTCCGACATGCTCGCCAAGCCGGATCCGGCGACCTTCGCCGTGCTGCCCTGGCGTGCTGAGTCGCCCGGTGTCGCGCGCATGTTCTGCGACATCCTCATGCCCGATGGCTCGCCGTCCTACGCCGATCCGCGCTACGTCCTCAAGCGCGCGCTCTCGCGCGCCGCGGACATGGGCTTCACCTTCTACACCCACCCCGAGGTGGAGTTCTACCTTCTGAAGAATCATCCCGGCGACGGTCCTCCGGAGCCCATCGACAACTACGGCTACTTCGACAATTCGCCACAGTCCGTCGGCTATGACTTCCGCCGCCAGGCCATCACCATGCTCGAGGCGATGGGCATCTCGGTGGAGTTCAGCCACCACGAGGGCGGCCCGGGGCAGCAGGAGATCGACCTGCGCTACGCCGACGCGCTCACGACCGCCGACAACCTCATGACCTTCCGCACGGTCGTCAAGGAGGTGGCCCTGGAGCAGGGGGTGTACGCGACCTTCATGCCCAAGCCCTTCCGTGATTCCCCCGGCTCCGGCATGCACACCCACGTCTCGCTCTTCGAAGGCGACCGCAATGCCTTCCACGAGCCGGGAGCGCCGTTCCAGCTCTCCCAGGTGGCACGCTCCTTCATCGCGGGAGTCCTGCGCCACGCCCCGGAGATCACCGCCGTGACCAACCAGTGGGTCAACTCCTATAAGCGCCTGGCCGGGGGCGCCGAGGCGCCGGCCATGGTCTGCTGGGGGCACAACAACAGGTCGGCGCTGGTGCGCGTGCCGATGTACAAGCCGACGAAGGGCAACTCCACGCGCGTGGAGTTCCGCTCCCTCGACAGTGCCTGCAATCCGTATCTCGCCTTCGCGGTGATCCTGGCCTCCGGGCTGAAGGGGATCGAGGAGGGCTATGAGCTCCCACCCGGAGCCGAGGACGATGTGTGGTCCCTGACCCCGGCCGAGCGGCGCGCCATGGGCATGGAGCCGCTACCCGGCAGCCTTAACCAGGCGATCCAGGCCATGGAGCGTTCTGAACTTGTGGCCGAGACGCTTGGCGAGCACGTCTTCGACTTCTTCCTGCGCAATAAGCAGGCGGAGTGGGAGGAGTACCGCCGACAGGTCAATGCCTGGGAGATCGACCGCTACCTCCCGACTCTCTAGGGACCTCCTACCTTGGCGATCGACCAGCGATGAGCGAGCAGCGACCGGCCAGCCTGGCGGCCTATCTCGCGCGTCGCGGCTTCGCCGATCCCGGGGAGGCCGCGCGAATCCTCGGCGAAATGGGTGTGCCCGGGCCCGAGGTCTTCGCCGATGCGCTCACGGCCGCGGCGGACCCTGACCAGGCACTGCTTGCCCTGCATCGGCTCTCGCTCTCCGGCGTCGACATCGCGGAGGTGGGTGCGGATGAGGACTGGTTCGCCGCCGTCGTGGCGACCATCGGCATGTCCGATGCCCTCGCCGACCACCTCGTCAGGCATCCCGAGTCCGTGAAGTGCCTGCGCGGGGTCGCGCCACGCGCCCCCAGCCCCGCCGAGCGCCGCGTGCGGCTGCTGAGCGCCGTGGGCGCGGATCCTCAAGCGGAGTACCCCCGAGCGAGCATCGAGGGCGCAGCGGATGCGCTTCGCGTGGCGTATCGCGACGAATTGCTCACCACCGTGGTGCGCGATCTTGTCCACGGTGCACGTGTCGACGACATCGCGGAGGAGCTCGCTGACCTCGCCGATGCCGCGCTGGAGGCGGGCCTCGCGATCGCGCGTGCCGAGTTGCCCTCCGACGCCGCGCCATGTCGCCTGGCTGTCATCGCGATGGGCAAGTGCGGTGGGCGCGAACTCAACTACGTGAGCGACGTTGACGTGATCTTCGTGGCCGAGCCCGTCGACGGGGGCGACGAGGAGGCAGCACTCCGCACGGCCCAGCGGCTTGCCGCAGGAGTCCTGCGCGCATGTGGCGAGGCGACCGCAGAAGGATCCCTTTGGGAGGTGGACGCCGCGCTGCGGCCCGAGGGCAAGCAGGGGGCGCTCGTGCGCACGCTCGCCTCCCACGTGGGCTACTACGAGCGCTGGGCCAAGACTTGGGAGTTCCAGGCGCTTCTCAAGGCGCGGCCCGCGGCGGGTGACCGCGCTCTGGGAGAGGCGTACGTCGATGCCGTCTCGCCCTTCGTGTGGTCGGCGGCCGACGGACCGGACTTCGTCGCGGATGTGCAGCGCATGCGGCAGCGCGTCGAGGATCACATCCCCGCGCGTGAGGCCGACCGACAACTCAAGCTCGGCCGGGGCGGCCTTCGCGACGTGGAATTCTCCGTGCAGCTGCTGCAACTCGTCCACGGTCGCAGCGACGTCATGCTGCGCAGTCCGTCGACGCTGGTAGCGCTCGAGGCCCTTGCGACCTGGGGTTATGTCGGACGCGAGGACGGCGCGACCCTGGGGGCGGCCTACCGCTTCCTCCGCGCCTTAGAACATCGCATCCAACTGCATGAGTTGAGACGCTCGCACGTCGTGCCGGAGGATGAGATCACCCTTCGCCGGATCGGTCGGTCCCTGGGCTTCCGCGCCGACCCGGTCGCCGAGCTGACTGCCGAGTGGCGGCGCCATGCGCGCGAGGTGCGGCGTATCCACGAGAAGCTGTTCTACCGCCCGCTTCTGCAGGCGGTCGCGCGGCTCGATCCAGGCGATGCGCGGCTCACCCCCGAGGCCGCGGGAGAGCGGCTTGCGGCTCTCGGATACGCCGATCCGGTGGGTGCCTTGCGCCACCTCGAGGCCTTGACGTCGGGAGTGTCGCGGCGCGCGGCCATCCAGCGCACCCTGCTGCCCGTCCTCCTCGGCTGGTTCGCCGACGGTCCCGATCCGGATGCGGCACTCCTCGGATTCCGCCGCATGAGCGATGACCTGGGCTCCACGCCGTGGTATCTCCGGCTGCTGCGCGATGAGTCACTCGCCGCCGAGCGCATGGCGACGATCCTGTCGTCCAGTCGATTCGCCACGGACCTGCTGCTCCGATCACCCGATGCCGTCGCGCTCCTCGCGGACGATCGCGAGCTCATGCCGCGCAGCCTCGAGGCCCTCATCGCGGAGGCGCGCGCCGCGGTCGCTCGACACGATGATCCTGAGTCCGCCGTCAGTGCCCTGCGCGCCCTGCGCCGCCGCGAGCTCTTCCGTATCGCCGCCTGCGACGTCCTCCGCCTCATCGATGAGCAGGCGATCATGTGCGGTCTCACCGACGTGACGGAGGCGACGCTCATTGGCACGCTGGAGGTGGCGGAGCGATCGGTGGCGGCTCATCGTCCCGACGGTGTGCTGCCCACGCGCATGGCCCTGGTGGCGATGGGTCGCTTCGGCGGACGCGAACTCGGCTACTCCTCGGATGCGGACCTCGTCTTCGTCCATGAGCCGCTGCCCGGTGCCGACGAGCAGGAGGCATCGGAGGCTGCCTTCGCCATCGCCAACGACATCCGCCGTCTGCTCATGACCCCGTCGCCCGACCCGGCTCTCGAGATCGATGCCGACCTCCGTCCCGAGGGCAGGCAGGGCCCCCTCGTCCGATCGCTGGAGTCCTACCGCGCCTACTACGACCGGTGGTCGTCACCGTGGGAGGCACAGGCCCTCTTGCGCGCTCGGCCCTTCGCCGGTGATGCAGGACTTTGCGCGGAGTTCACGCGGATGATCGACCCGCTGCGCTGGCCGGAGGGTGGCATCTCGGAGGCAGACACGCGGGAGATGCGTCGGCTCAAGGCGCGCATGGAATCCGAGCGACTTCCCCGCGGGGCCGATCCGAGCATGCACCTCAAGCAGGGAAGGGGAGGGCTGGCCGACGTCGAGTGGGTCGCGCAGCTCCTGCAATTGCGTCACGCTGCCGAGTTGCCCGCGCTGCGGACGACCTCGACCCTCGGGGCGCTCGACGCGGCGGTGGAAGAGAGTCTGCTCGATCAGGCCGATGCGGAGACGTTGACGTCTTCGTGGCTGCTGGCCACCCGGGTGCGCAACGCCATCATGCTGGCCTCGGCGAGGGCTTCGGATTCGATTCCCACCTCGGGCCCGGGCCTCGCGGCGGTGGCGCACCTGCTCGGCTCCCGGTCGTCCACCGACTTCCTCGAGGAGTATCGACGGACGACCCGTCGAGCGCGTGGGGTGGTCGAGCGCGTCTTCTACGGGTGATCCCTAAGGTGTGACCGTGACCCCCGAAGAGTTCCGCGCAGCGGCGCACGAACTCGTGGACTGGATCGCCGACTATCGCACCGGAATCCCCGGACGCCCCGTGCGCAGCGAGGTCACCCCGGGTTGGGTCCGCGACGAGCTCACCGGGCCGCCTCCGGAGATTCCCGTAGGCCTGGACGTCCTCCTGCGCGATCTCTCCGACGTCGTCGTACCCGGGGTCACGCAGACGCAGAGTCCCGGCTACTTCGCCTGGTTCCCGGCCAACGCGGCCTTGGAGTCGGTGCTCGGGGACATTGCCGCGAGCGGACTAGGAGCGCTCGGCATCACGTGGCAGTCGGCTCCTGCGCTCACGGAGATGGAGGAGGTCGTCACCGACTGGCTCCGTGAGCTGTGCGGGCTGTCCGATGAGTGGTTCGGCGCCATCCACGACACGGCGTCGACCGCGTGCCTGGTGGCGATGCTGGTCGCCCGGGAGCGTGCGACCGATCTCTCCGAAGACCGTGGGGGATTGCAGGCCGAGCCGGCTCCGCTCGTCGTCTATGCCTCGACTCAGGCGCACTCGTCCGTGCCCAAGTCCGTGCTCCTTGCTGGGTTCGGGCGCGACAACCTCCGGCTCGTCCCTGTCGATCCGGTGACCCTCGCGATGGATCCCGATGCGCTGCGCAGGCTCATGGCAGAGGACGCTGCCGCCGGCCGACGCCCGGCCGCGGTCGTCGCTTCGCTCGGCACGACGGGCACGACGGCCTTCGATCCGGTCGAGGAGATCGTGGCCATTGCTGCGGAGCATGGGGCGTGGGTCCACGTCGATGCCGCGATGGCGGGCTCGGCCATGATGCTGCCCGAGTGCCGGTGGCTCTTCGCGGGCGTCGAGGGGGCGGACTCCTTCGGGTGGAATCCCCACAAGTGGATGGGCACGATCCTGGACTGCTCCTTGCTCTACGTCCGCGACGTGCAACTCCTCGTGCGGGTCCTATCGACCAACCCGTCCTATCTGCGCTCGACGACCGATGGCGAGGTCACCCAGTTCAAGGACTGGGGCATCCCCCTCGGGAGGCGGTTCCGCGCGCTCAAGCTCTGGTTCCATCTGCGCCTTGCCGGCGCGGAGTCCATCCGCGCGCGGCTACGACGTGATCTGGTCAACGCCCAGTGGCTCGCCGAGCAGGTCACCGCGGCACCCGGATGGGAGGTGTGCGCACCCGTGCCACTGCAGACGGTGTGCGTGCGCCACGTGCCTCCAGGCCTGGATACCGAGGCGCTGGATCTCCATCAGCAGGAATGGGCGGAGCGACTCAACGCGACGGGGCGAGCCTTCGTCACTCCCGCGCTGGTCGAAGGCCGTTGGTTAGTGCGCTTGTCCATCGGGGCCGAGCCGACTGAACGCGCGGATGTCGAGGCGCTGTGGGCCCTGTGTCGCGAGGTCGCCGAGGAGTCCGCGCCCCTAGGGTGAGGCCATGTCCACTCTCTGGGAAGTCATCGGCTGGACCTGCACGGTTCTCCTTGTCGGCGCCTACGCCATGGTGGCGACGAGGAAGCTCGATGCCCGTAGTCCGCTCTACCACGTGCTCAACCTCGTGGGAGCGATCGGTCTCGCTGCCTTCTCCATCTACAAGACGGCGTGGCCCCAGGTCGCCTTGAACGCCTTCTGGGGCGGGGTGGCGCTCATCGGCATCGTCATCGCCGTCGTCGCCGCGCGCAAACTCAGGTCCGGTCGCCCCGCAGGCGAGCCCGGAATCGACGAGCGAGGCGTCCGGGAAGGCTGACCACGCCCTCGCGAGTGTTGCGCCTGCGGATCTCCTCGGCCTCGCGCGCCATCGCGTTGGCGGTGGCAAAGGCGCCGGCGGCGGCGATCTGGTCGCTCGGGACGCGCCCGTGCGAGGCGGCGGAGTCGAGGATGCGTAGGTCTTCCACGTCTCCGTAGACGACCACCCCCGTCGTCGCCATGTCATCGATATCGGCTGCGACCCATTCGCGCACCGTGCCCAGGTAGGCGCTCGGCAGGAGCAGGGGCCCGCCTCGATCGGGCCGCTCGAGGAATCCGCTGGCGAGCAGGTGCTGCTGCAACTCGTTGGCTGTCTTGCGATTCCAACCCCGGCGCTTGGCTTCGACGTTGAGGGCGTGCAGGAAGACTGCCTCGGATCGGGTCGAGCCGATGTTGGCGATGAAGGCGGGCAGCTTGGGTGCAGTCTCGGGAAGCGCATCCACGGCAAGCGCCGCTCGGAATCGATCCCAGAGGAGGGTCGACGGGGAGCCGGACGGCGGCAGTGTCACGACACTGACGTGATCCGCTCCGACGAGTCCTTGCCAGCGACGCACAAGGGCTCCGTAGGCGTAGGAGCGCCAGAACGTGTGATGGCGCTCGGCATCCCACTCGGCCTGCATCTGGACCGGAGGCAGATCGCCGCGCTCACTGGCGCGGCGATCCAGGTAGCCACGGTAGCTCTGCGTGTGAGTGTTGCGCACGTGCTGCTGCCACGACGACGGCAGGATGCGCCCCAGGTCGCGCATGGTGATGACGATGTCGACCGAAGGCGCCTTCAGGCCATCGAGCATGCGACGCGCAGCCGGTGGTCGCAGGCCTCCGATCATCTCTGCGGAGATGATCGCCGTGCCGTCCCAGGACGCCACGGCATCCGCTAGGCCCGTCCAGCCGGAGCCGTCCTTGCCCGTCCATCGGTTGGATTCCTTGCTCTCCTCGTTGTGGGTGAGGTCTGACACGGCACCGACGTGGTTGTAGTCCTCCTGCCCCCGGTAGTCGGTGGGATAGAGGACCCCTTGGGCCTTAAGGGAAGGGGAGAGTTGCTGGAGGACCCTCTGCAGATACGTCGTCCCCGTCTTGCGCGGTCCGATGTGGACGATGAGCCGGTCAGCCACGCCGTCACCCTACCCAGCCGCTGAGCGCTATCCCTCACCCGACACAGACGAGGGTGGCCGCGAGCGGCCACGCGACACAGACAGAGGGTGGCCGCGAGCGGCCACCCTCTGCTCCTGCGCGCGAGGC
>CAZLNF010000034.1:0-13855 GCA_964560885.1 uncultured Actinomyces sp.
CGACAGAGACCACGGCAAGCCCCACACCGACGCCGACCGAGATAACAACAAGCCCCACTCCCACGCCGACCGAGACAACAACAAGCCCCACTCCCACGCCGACCCTGACAACGGTCACTCCTACTCCTACATCCATCACGACATCGCCGGCGCCGATCACGACGTCACCGGCTCCGATCACGACGTCACCCGCTCCCATCACCACGTCACCCGCTCCCATCACCACGTCACCGACCCCGACCCCCATCACCACGCCCTCCATGGATGTGACTCCCACGCCGCCGGCACCCGTGATTACGGGCGGCAACGATCCCTCCGGCGGATTCCCCAACGCCGTCCCCGCGGGTGGTGGCCCCGGAGATTCCCCGACCAAGCCAGCCTGGATGTGGTTCATCGTGGCGGCGTTCCTTGCACTCTTCGTGGGATCCCTGAGGCAGATGATCATCGGGCGTGAGACTCGATGACTTCAGCACGCGGCTCCGCCCTGCGTCGGGCTTCGCAGTCCTCCGCACTGAAGGTGATCATGGCTGTGTCCCTGATCGCGGGAGTCGTGACGACCGTCTACTGGACGCCGTTGGCTGCGGGCGGGTGGCCCCCGCCCGCAGCCAACGCCTTCTACGAGGATCTGCAAGCCAGCGATCCCATGGATGCGACCACACGCCCTAGACCGCAGCCTGAGGCATCACCGACGGAGCCCGAGGTGTTGCCGACGGAGCCTGAGGCATCACCCCCGCAACCCAATGCGTCGCCTACTGAAACCAACACATCGCCGACGGCTGCACCCGACATCCGCGCGGTAGCTCGCGACCGGGAGCCCATCAGCCTGAGCATTCCCGATCTGGGCGTGGAGAGCCCCGTCGTGACCACCTCGATGGATGCGAATCTCAGCATCGTCGTGCCCGAGGACGTCATGGAGACGGGCTGGTACGACGGGAGTCGAAGGCTGGGTGCGAGCTACGGCTCCACCGTCATCGTGGGGCACCGTGACTCCGCTACCCAGGGCAGCGGGGCGCTCTTCGGCATAGAAGAGATTCCGCTCGGAGCGACCATCACCGTCACTGCTCAAGACGGCACGCCGCATGAGTTCATCGTCGACTCGGTGGAGTTGATCGACAAGTCACTCCTGCCCGCCGAGGCGCCACGCATCTTCACGCGCACAGGCGATTACCGACTCGTGCTCATCACCTGCGGCGGCGCATTCGACGAAGGTGCCCGCAGCTACCTATCCAACGTTGTCATCACCGCGCTGCCTGCACCCGCAATCAGCGAATAACCCCGAGAGGAGAGCACGTGCTTCCCAGGATCGCCATGGTCAGCACCTTCCCGCCGACCCAGTGTGGAATCGCCACCTTTGCCGAGTCGCTCACGCGTGCGCTTGCGCACGCGGGAGCCACCGTGGAGATGGTGGACCTGCCCGCCGGCCCGGAGACCCCGCCCCATGAGGCGACCCTGCACCGGCATCGGGGCTACCAGGACCTCCCCGTCACGGCGTACCTGCTCAACTCCTTCGACGTCGTCATCCTCCAACATGAGTTCGGCATCTGGGACGGTCAGGACGGCCACGGCATCGTGGATCTGATCGGCATGGTCGCCACTCCTGTGGTCACCGTCCTGCACACGGTGCCCTCCGCAGCATCGGGCGGCCAACGACGCGCGCTTCAGCGGATCCTGGACCTCTCCGACGCGGTCGTCGTGCTCTCCCACTCCGCATTCCGGCGGCTTACGCAGGACTTCAGCGTGCGCCCCGACACGCTCGTCATGATCCCGCATGGCGCCACGGCACTGTGGCATCGGCGCAGCCCGGCTGAGGACAACGCGACGCATCGCATCCTCACCTGGGGCCTCCTCGGCCACGGCAAGGGGCTTGAGTGGGGCATCCGCGCCATGGCGATCCTGCGTGATCGAGGGGTGGACGGTGAATACGTCATCGCGGGCGCTACCCATCCGAACGTGCGCCGATCCGAAGGTGAGGCCTACCGACAGTCGTTGCTGGATCTCGCCCGCAAGCTCGGGGTGTCCGCATCGGTCACTGTTGCCGACGACTACCTGAGCGACGAAGGACTCAGTCAGTTGATTTGCGACTCCTCGCTCTTCCTCCTCCCCTACGACTCGCGCGAGCAGATCACCTCGGGTGTGTTGGTCGAGGCAATCGCGGCCGGAGGCCCCGTCATCGCCACACGATTCCCGCATGCCGCGGAACTCTTGGGCACGGGCGCGGGCATCCTCGTTGACCACGGTGACCCCATCGCCATCGCCGACGCCGTGGAGCACGCCTTGCGTGATGGCGAGGCATCGGAACGCATGCGCGAGCGCAGTCGAGCGCTGGCTGCTGACCTGGACTGGGGCCGGGTGGGCGACAACTACCTCACACTTGCGGACCAGCTTTGGAGGGGTCGGGCACGTGCCGAGGACGTGGACAATTCGTTGGCGGCCTCCGCATGAACTACGACCACCTTCTCTCGCTGTCCACTCCCCGCGGGGTCTTCGAGCACTGCTCGGGGCAGACCCCTCTCCCCGAGCACGGATACTGCGTCGACGACGTGGCCCGGGCACTCATCGTGATCGCCCGGGATCCGTCCGCTCCCCCGGCGGTGGATGCCGTCGCTGACACGTGCCTGGAGTTCCTCTCGGAAGCACAGCAGCCCGACGGGTCGATCATCAACCGCCAGAGCACCGACGGCGCGTGGTCGAAGGAATCCGGCGTCGAAGACCACTGGGGCCGCGCCCTGTGGGCCTGGGGCACTGTCGTGGGCCACAGCAGCAGCGCGGACCGGATCGAGACCGCCGTGGGAGCCTTCCGCCTCTCCAGCAGTCGACGCAGTCCCTTCCTCCGATCCATGGCACATGCCGCACTCGGTGCAGCCGAGTACCTCCGGCGCTTCCCCCACAATGCCGCCGCCCTTGATCTCCTCGCGGACGCACGCAAGTACATCCTGCGGAAGAAGGACGCCTCGATTCCCTGGCCCGAGCCTCGCCTGACATACGCCAACGCCCTCATCCCCCATGTGGTCATTGCCGCGGGGCTCCACCTCGAGGAAGGCGACACGCTCGATCACGGACTGGACATGCTCGATTGGCTCCTGCGCCTCCAGACTCCCCAGGGTCACCTGTCACCCATCGGCAACGTCGGCTGGTCTCCGGGAGACACGCTCCCTTCCTTCGACCAGCAGCCCCTCGAGGTCTCGCATCTGGTCGATGCCTGCCTCACCGCCTTCGATGCGACGTCGGACGATCGTTGGCTCGACGCGGCACGGCTGGGGACGATGTGGTTCTACGGCGTCAACGACGTAGGCGTGTGGATGCATGATCCGCGCACCGGCGCAGGATTCGACGGACTCACACCCCAGGGACCTAATCCCAACTGCGGAGCGGAGTCGACCCTGGCCTATCTCTCGGCCGCGGGCCAAGTGAGCGTGTACCACGAAGCGCTCCAGGCGCGCTGATGGACATTGTCGACAGGACCGACATCATCCTCAAGGGGGATCCGCACCGCGTGCTCTGCCGCCTCTTCATCCCCGGCGAGGAAGAGCTCATCAGAGGCACCTCCCGCGCCAGGGAGCTCGTCGACCGTTGCATGTCCATGTCGGAGGAGCAGGTCGAGCAGACACTCGAGCAGACGCTGAAGGACTTCGGGTCGCGCCATCGCAACCTCGAGCGCCATTTGCTGGAGCATTACGCCGCGGTCGCATCCCTCGTCGAGCGGACCGAGGGCGCCTCGGTAGCGCGCCGCACGCTCATCGGGGCCTACCTCACTCAGGAGTACGCCTTCGAGTCCACCGCCTACTTCAACCCCTCGCTCACGATCCACCCGGACCAGTCTGGGACGGAGTCAGGCGCGCTCAGGGTCATCATGAGCGTGCGCGCTGTCGGAGAGGGGCACATCTCATCCCTGGTGTTCCGCACCGGCACCCTGAGCCCCGACGGCGGGATCGTCATTGATCCGCCTTCACGCTTCGCCTCCACCAGGGCGACACGATTCACCGCACTCCGCAGCCGGATACTCCAGCAGTCAGCGGCGGAGGCCGGAATCGACCTGGCCGACCTGCAGTTCGTCCTCGGCATGCTTCCGGACACCTTCACGCCGGAGGACCTCATCTCGCGGCTCAATGCCCTGCCTCACCCCATCGCCATCGAAGACCACGACTCCCTGTCGGCGGTGCTGCACGCGCTGAGCACGACGAGCTATGAAGTGGACTTCGATCCCTCGACTGACCTGAGCGAGAGGGTCCTGTGGCCCACGTCCACGGACGAACGTCGCGGGATCGAAGACGCGAGGATCACCCGATTCACCGACGACCGCGGCGAGGTCCTCTATCGAGCCTCCTACACCGGATTCGACGGAGCCAGGGTCGTGTCGCGCATCCTCGAGACCCAGGACTTCAGGGCCTTCACCTCCATGCCCCTCTCCGGAGGGGCGGTGCGCAACAAGGGGGTGGCCTTCTTCCCGCGACTCATTGGTGGGGCGCACATGGCACTCTCCCGGTGGGATCGCGAGTCGAACTCCGTGGCCTATTCCACCGATGGTTATCACTGGGATGACTACGTGACCTACCACGTCGCGACCGAGCCGTGGGAGTTGATCCACGTCGGCAACTGCGGTCCTCCCCTCGAGACGGATTCGGGCTGGCTTGTCCTCACGCACGGTGCGGGCCCCATGCGTCGATACGTGATCAGCGCGATCCTGCTGGACCTCAATGACCCATCGCGGGTGCTGGCCGCCTACCCGGGCCCCCTCATCGCGCCGGAGGAGGACGAGCGGAGTGGCTACGTGCCCAACGTCGTCTACTCCTGCGGCGGCTTGATCTATCGAGGGACCCTCGTGCTCCCTTACGGCATCAGTGACTGCGCCACTCGCATCGCACGGATCGACGTCGATGCACTGCTGGGTGGAATGGTGCCCTCGAAGTCGCGCGCCGTTCTTCAGTAGGCAGCCAAGTGCGCAGTCAATGACCGTTGACCACTGCGGTCAGGGCGCGGTCAAGCGCACGCTCGGCACGTTGTGCCACACCGTGATTCCACCGAGCATGGATGACGCATCCAACAACGAAATTGCATCAGCGGGACGGAGGGACGCCGTGATGACAGACACTCAGCGATTCAGCGATCGCGCTGACGCCGGCAGGCAGTTGGCGAGTGCGCTGGATCGCTTCGCAGGCGACGACACAGTGGTCGTGGGCCTCGCCCGCGGAGGCATCCCCGTGGCCGCTGAAGTCGCTGCCCGCCTCAACGCGCCCCTTGATGTCCTGCTGGTGCGCAAGTTAGGCGCACCCTTTCAACCGGAGCTCGGGGTTGGGGCACTCGCCGAGGGCGGCGTGCAGGTCATTGACACGGTGATGTGCGAGAAGTGGGGCATCACGGACGCTGACGTGCGCCGTATGGTCCGCGCCAAGTCGATCGAGCTCGACGCGCGCATCGCCGTCTACCGACAGGATCACCCTCGACGTGACGTCAGCGGGCGCCTTGTGATCATCGTGGATGACGGGCTCGCGACGGGCTCCACGGCTCACGCCGCGATCCGGTCGATGCGACGCGCGGGCGCGCGCAGCGTCGTACTCGCTGTGCCCGTGGGCTCCGTCGAAGCGGTCCGCAGACTTGAGGATGTCGCCGATGAAGTCATCTGCATGGAGACACCCGCCGACTTCACAGCTGTGGGCAATCACTACGACGACTTCTCCGCCGTCTCCGATGCCGAAGTCCTCTCCCGGCTCGGAGCACCGCTCAGCACCGAGGTCATCATCCCCATGGAAGATGTGGCCCTACCCGGGATCCTCACCATTCCTCCGCGCTCCCGACTGCTGGTGATCTTCGCCCACGGCAGCGGCAGCAGCCGCCTGAGCCCGCGCAATGCGGCCGTCGCCCGGATCCTCAACGCCGGCGGCATTGCCACGCTCTTGCTCGATCTCCTCACCGAGAGCGAGGCAGAGGACCGCGATGAGGTCTTCGACATCGACCACCTGGCAAACCGTCTCGAGGGCGCTGTCGCATGGACGCGGCATGACGCACGCACCATGCACCTCGGAGTAGCGCTCTTCGGCGCGAGCACGGGCGCCGCCGCGGCTCTCGCTGTCGCGGCGCGATGTCCCGACCTCATCCGCAGCGTCGTCTCGCGGGGCGGGAGACCCGACCTCGCACGGCCATGGCTTGCTCGTGTGCAGGCACCGACCCTGCTCATCGTGGGAGGTGACGACGTCGAGGTCCTTCGCCTCAACAGGGAGGCGCTCACTCACCTGACCTGCCCCGCATCCCTCGAGATCGTGCCGGGGGCGAGCCACCTCTTCGAGGAGCCGGGGGCCCTACGCCGTGTCGCCATGATCGCTCGCGACTGGCTTGCCGCCACGGCCGTCTCGCGCGCCGCCTGAGGCCGTCATGCTGGGGTGGCGGTCACTCAGTGCGCTTGCGTTCATCGCCGTGGTCTCCGGAGCGGCCATCCCCTGGTTAGTGCCGTCGAACTCGCCCGAGGGAGTCGCGTCGCAGCCCAACGCACCACTTGCTCCGCAGAGAGCTGGCGCACCGATCGCGGCAGCTGCGGCTGCAACAACCACACTCAGCGGCACCATCGTGATCGGGGATGAGCCGGTGGCCGGTGCCACGCAGTGTCTGAAGTCCCGGGGCATTGATGTGTATCCGCAGCCTGCCGACACAGCCGAGGACCTGCTGGCGATGGTGAGCAGGGCCTCGCGCGATTACGCCGTGGTCGTGATTCACACGGGACATCGGGACGGGCTGGTGGACGGGCAGATTGACCGGGTCATCGATGCGGTTGGGTCGCCGCGTCGCGTCGTCTGGGCGACGATACGCCTGCCCTACGGAGGCACGGGGGGCTTCTCCTTCGAGGACCGCACCAATGCGTCCATCCGCAACGTGGTGGGCCGACATCCAGAGGGCCGCGTCCTGGACTGGCACGCGCTGACAAACAAACACCCCGAGTGGACCCTTGACGGGCTCAACTTATCGGAGCAGGGCTGCCGTGAGTATGCCCGGAAGGTCGCGAAACTCAGCGGCCTTCCCCGTGGGACCTAACCCCGCGTGCGGCTAAGCCCCCACCGACAGCGGAGAAGCCAGGAGTCCCGCTTCACGCGCCGCCACCACTGCCTCGGCCCTCGAGTGGACTCCAAAATGACGATAGATGGCCATGGACTCGATGCGGACGGTGGACTCGCTGAAGCAAATGCGCGCGGCGATCTGGCGATTCGTCATGCCTGCTGCCATGCCGAGAAGGATCTCGTGCTGTCGCGGAGTTAAGGCATCCGCGGAATCCTCCGGCAAGGCAGACTCAGTCGGATCCGACTGGTAAGCACCCCACTGCCGAGCGCGCACCAGCGACGGCAGAATCGTGAGTCGAGACGCGAGGCGGAGCACCTCGCCATGATTCACGGCCTTGAGCGAGCAGATGATGACGGTCTGCAGGCCGTCCTCCGGTCGCAGCGGAATGCACACGTAGCCCAAGGCGCCTGCATCATCCTGGCGTATTCGCACGATCGTGCGCCCCGCGCGCAGTTCCCCGTAAGCGCACGACCGACCCCAGAGGCACTCGACGGCCCAGACGATCAGATCCGTGTCCATGTGCTGGCCCTCGGGGTGCCGGAGCGCTCCCTGCGCATCGACCTGCACCGTGTCGATGTTGCCCAAGGCCTCCGCAGGCACGATGCGCCTGAGCAACTCCCCCATCGTCTCCTCCTGGGCCGCGTCCGGCGCCACGGAGGCAAGGACCTCGAGCACGACAGGCAAGTCCCAGCCAGACTCGGGGCGACGCCAGGCGTCGCCGGGGATCAACTCCTCAGTCCATTGCCACGGCACCACGCAGTTCCTCATGCGGAACCCCCTCCCCCCGAACCCTTCTCTGCGGGCCATCAATGTGTGGCCGTTGCCGCCATGGTCGACCTACGCGCCTTGACCGGGAGGAGCGACACGCATCTCAGCGGTCATTTACAGGTTACGCCGAGTTCATCACAAGGAGGCCTAAAGCAAAGTCGTGCATGGACCGAGAACTCACGACTCGAGAGTAGGGAGTTAGCGCGGGCGCAGCCCGCCGTCTTTCCACACCAGTTGTCGGTCCACCACTCGCTGGGCCACACTCACGATGGACTTCCCCTGGTCGAGGGAGTAGGTCTCGAGGACCCGGAAGGCCTCCGGGATGGACAGGTGCCCCTTGGCGGCGATAACGCCCTTGGCCTGCTCGATCGTGGCGCGCGAGTGCAGGGCGGTCTCGAGCTGCTCGGCCACGACACCTGTCTCGCGCGCAAGTCGCTGCTGGACCAGGCCGACGGCAGCGACATCGGCCAAGGCCTGAGCGGCATCCAGGTCCCCGGGCGAGGCCACCCAAGGCGTGGTCCAGAAGACGTTAAGCGCACCCACGACCTGGGACCGCAGCCGCAGGGGGACGGCTACCGCGGACGTGAATCCGAGTGCGCGCGCCTCCTCGACGAAGACCGGCCAACGATCATCCGAGAGCATGGCGGGTGCCGTCACGATCTCGCCGGTCCTCCAGCATTCGTAGCACGGGCCTTCCTCGCGCTGGAGTTCGAAGACTTCCAGCAGGCGAGTGTCCTCATCGGATGCCGACAGCACCTGCAAGTGACCCGCACCATCTTCCAGCATGACGCCTGAGGCACCCGCACCGAGAAGCTGTGTCGTCGAGATCGTCAACTGATGGGCGAGGTCGAGGAACTCGAAGTCGGAAGTGAGGGTCCTCATGGCCTCGGCCATGACGCGAGCGAACTCCGCGTCATGCTCATCGATGCGCTTGGCGATCACCATCACGCACTCTCCTTCCGCTTGCATAGCTCACGCTGCGAAGTCGTCATGGCTTCTCAAATCGAATGTCACCGTCGAGGACGCGCGAGGCCACGACGTAGAGCGTCTGGTCTTCGAGGAAGGCCCGGGCGCGCAAGTGGGCCAGAGCATCCTCGATGGTGCAGTCCAGCATGCCCGCAATCATGCCCGTGGCCTGGTGGATGCGGAGTCGATCCACATCTCGATTAGCAAGCAGGTGCTCGAATTGAGAATCCTCGAGTCCTGCCTGCACAAAAACCAGCGCGTGGGTCGCGATATCGCCCAGTGCAATGCAGTCCAGGTACTGCTCGTCGTCGAGTTCGATGGGGCGCGTCCGCAGCAGGCTCAACGCTCCCAGCCGCGCTCTCCCCACGCGCAGCGGGAAGCAGAAGGTGGCTGCCACCCCCATTTCGCGGGCGACACGGGCGAATTGCGGCCAGCGCTCGAACTCCAGCGAATCCCAACTGGACGCTTCGACATGCTCGCTTGTCGTCGCGACATCAAAGCTGGGTCCCTCGCCCAGGGCGTACTCCGCCTTGGCGACATCCAAGGCCCAGGCACTCGACGCTGCTACCGGCCCGTCGGGGACCCCGCCCACCTGCAGTCCGATGAAGGCCCCGTCGACGGGGATCTCGACGACGGCCAGGTGGCACAGCCGAAGGAGCAGCGAGTCCGGGGAGCCTCCCGTGAGCCGGGCGACGAGCCGCGCACGGCGGTCATCTTCCTGCACCTGGAGCTCCTTTCTCGGACGGGATGGACAGGTAGGGCGTGGGCGAAACTACACCGCGATGCGATTGATCCCTGGGGGGTCCGGGGGACCGTGGATGTGGCCGGCCTCGCGGGCGGCCTCGACCGCTTCCCCGCGAGAGTGCACGCCGAAGTGGCGGTAGATCGTCAGGGACTCGACGCGCACGGTCGACTCACTGAATCGGATGAGCTTGGCGATCTCGCGATTGGTGAGTCCACCGGCCATGGCTTCCAGGATCTCGGCTTGACGCGGAGTGAGCACACCTGCCCCCACGGTCTCGACGTACACCGCTTGGGTCTCGTCGATGTGGCGCTCGCTCACGACAGACCACAGGCGGCTCACGAGGGTGAGGTGGTCGACACGGTGCCTCAGCGTGTCATCGTCATCCGCGATCATGGCGACGGCGAGGATGCCGTGCAGGGTCTCGGCGTGCACGAGCGGAAGGCAGACCGACACCTGCCGGGGGCCCTGGGGCTCCTGGGGCATCACGACGGGCAGGCCCTCGCGCAGCCGCTCCCCGGCGTAGGGATCGGTCCACATGCACCCGATGGCCCAGGCGAGCAAGCCGGAGTCGGGCCGCGAGGTCTCCTCGCGTCGAATGCTCCCGGTCGGACTGATCCCGATCACCTCGAGCGCGGTGAGGTCCTCGGCCGGGACGATTCGGCTCACGAGCTCGGGCACGAGGCGTGCCAGCGATTCGCTCGAGGCGGTCAGGAGCAGAAGGTCCAGCAGGACCGCGCTGTCCCACTCACTCTCGGAGTCCCGCCAGGCATCTGCGTTGACGCCCTGGGTGCGCCAGCCAGGCGCTTCACTCGAAGTTGGCATCCTGACCCCATTCCTCCCCGCCCACTGGATTGATGTCGTGGATCGCGGAGTCAGGTGGATTGCCCAACCGGTCACCCCCATGATCGGCCGACTCGGCGTCCATCACCGCAACCGACACGCTTGTCACGACCACGGATCACGACCGTAACTCGCAACCTTGGGGTGTGCCCACCCTAGCAGCGGTCATTCGGTGAGCCCGGATGACCGCACGAGGCGCTTCACAGGGGTTGCTGACCGGTCATCGTCGAGATTCGCCACAATGCTCCTGTGCCCATCAGGAGTGCCGAGCCGGCCGACGTCCCCGAGATCCTCGCGATGATCACCGAGCTGGCTGAATACGAGCGCGCCCGTGACGAAGTCGTCGCCACCGAGGATCAGCTCGAGCGCGCCCTCTTCGGTCCCGAGCCCGCGGTCTATGCGCTCATCGCCACGGAGGAGACCACAGGCGAGGTCGTCGGCTTCGCCCTGTGGTTCCTCAATTTCTCCACGTGGCTCGGTCGCCACGGCATCTACCTCGAGGACCTCTATGTGCGGCCCTCTCATCGTGGGCACGGCTATGGCAAGGCGCTCCTGCAGGCACTCGCCCGCATCGCGGTCGAGCGCGGCTACGGTCGCTTCGAGTGGTGGGTGCTGGACTGGAATACCCCGGCGCTGGACTTCTACCGCTCTATCGGCGCCGAGCCGATGGATGAGTGGACGGTGCAGCGCGTGAGTGGGGACGCGCTACAGAAGTTGGCCGACAGCGCTGAGCTCACCGACAGCGCTGACTAGCGTGACCACGTGAGTCCCTGGGCGCGCCTCGCCCCCGCTGCCTTCGTGATCATCTGGAGCACGGGATTCATCGGTGCGCGCTACGGACTCCCCTACGCCGCTCCCCTGACCCTGCTCGGTGTCCGGATGACGCTGGCCACCGCCGCCTTCGCACTGCTCTTCATCGCGCTTCGCGGGCCGCGCATCGCGCACCTCCGACAGTATCCGCAGGCCGCGCTCATCGGGATCCTCCTGCATGCGGTCTACCTCGGCGGACTCTTCGTCGCCATCGATCTCGGCCTCGCCGTCAGCGTCACCGCACTCATCGTCTGCCTGCAGCCGATCCTCGTGGCGGTGCTCGCGGGGCCGTTCCTCGGCGAGCGAGTCCGCGCCCGCCAATGGGCCGGATTCGTGCTGGGGTTCGCGGGTGCGGTCATCGTGCTCTCACCAGGCTTAGCCTCGGGCGGCACCGCCCCAGCCGCTGTCGTCGCTGCGGTCATCGGCCTAGCGGGCACGACCGCGGCCACCCTCCTGCAGAAGCGCTGGGGGGACGACATCCCGCCTGTCGCGGGCACGACCGTGCAGTACACCGCCGCTGCTGTGGTGCTCCTCGCCGCGGCAGCCCTCACGGAGCCGCTCTCGATCGACTGGACACCCACCTTTGTCGCCGTCCTGGCCTACATGGTGCTCGTGCTTTCCGTCGGCGCGATCCTGCTGATGTTCTGGCTCATCCGGAAGGGAACCGCCTCGGGCTTCGCCAGCCTCTATTTCCTCGTGCCCCCGGCGACGTTGATCGAGGCCTGGATCCTCTTCGACGAGGTTCTCCCCGCCTTGGCTCTCGTGGGATTCGCCGTCGCGACCATCGGTGTTGCCCTCGTGCGCGCGCCGCGCGCGGTCACCGAGACGACGTAGCGAGACGACCTAGCGAGCGGCGCTAGGAGTCGGCGACAGCGGCCGTCGTGCTCGGCCAGAACCCGGAGACCAGCCCGGCGAGGGCAAGGGCGACGAGGGCGAAGCCCGCACCACGCTCGGCTCCGCCCTCGGCCATGGCGAGGGGGACGCCCACGACCAGTGCGAGGAACTGCGCGACCACGAGGAGGCTGCGGGCCCAGCGGCGCGAGAGCCACAGGCCGCGCGCGGCGAAGATCATGGCGATTCCGAAGAGCCCGAAGATCGTGATCTCCAGGGTCACCGCCACCGGGCTCGAGACGGCGGCGGGCCCCGTGATCCCGAGGCGGAAGACCTGCACGACGATGTAGGCGGCGTAGATGACGAGGGCGACGCCCTCGATGGCCGCGACCACGGCGCCGACGACCAGGGACGTCACCGGTCTTGTCCTGCCACTGGCCATGTGACCAGATTAGGCCGACTAGGGTTCGTCTGTGCGTGGAGTCCTCGTCGTCAACCCCCATGCGACCACCACCTCCCCGCGCGTCACCGACGTCCTCGTCCACGCCCTGGCCGACGAAGTCGACCTCGAGGTCATCCGCACCGAGCACCGGGGGCATGCGGCGGAGATCGCCCGGCGCGCGCGTGACGAGCACGCGGACCTGGTGTGCGTGCTCGGGGGTGACGGGACCGTCCACGAGGCGGTCAACGGCCTGCTCGAGAGCGGTCCTGCACCCGACGGCCCTCGGCTCGCCATCATCCCGGGCGGCAGCGCCAATGTCGCCGCCCGTGCCCTGGGCCTGCCCGCTGACCCCGTCGAGGCGACCGGCGAGATCCTCCAGGCGCTTCGCGACGGCCGATCGCGCGCGATCGGACTCGGCCGCGTGACGGTCACACCATGGGAGGGGCCGGCATGGCAGCCACGCTGGTTCATTGCCAATGCCGGGCTCGGCATCGATGCCGAGATCATCGCCGCGATGGAGGACGACCGTGCCAAAGGTCACGAAGCCACGCCGACCCGCTACCTCATGACGACGATCCGACAGTTCCTCTGGCGCACCGACCGCCGTGAGCCCGCCCTCGTCGTCACGCTCCCCGACAGTGAGGTGGAGGGAGTCTTCCTCGCCATCGTCCAGAACACCTCGCCGTGGACATTCTTCGGCTCCGTGCCGATCGCCCCCTGCCCCGATGCCTCCTTCGACACGGGCCTCGATCTCTTCGCGGTGCGCCGGATGAGCTTCGCCACGGCCATGCGCCTGGCCCGCCGGATGGTGGCCGGCAGCCGGGCCGGGTCCACCGCGCGCAGCCTCACCGTGGCCCACGACGTTGCGACCCTGACCGTCCGCGCCTCTCGGCCCGTCGCCATCCAGATCGATGGCGAGGGCCTCGGCGACGTGCGGGGCGCGGAATTCACGTCCGAGCCGGCCGCTCTCACCGTCGTGGCCTAGGCCCCGTCCCGGCCGCGCCCCTGGTCTGACAAGAGTCGGTACGCCGTCCTATAAACGGACGCAGCGCCATTTTTGACCAGTCATGTGACGAAGCAGACAGCGACGACACGCTCGGGTGTGTCGTTTTGCCTTGTGGGAGGCCTCTGACTCTGCGACCCTTAGAAGCCGGACGGGATCCGGCCGCGATCGCCACATATGCACTTGGCCTCACGGCTGCGCCCCTCGGGAATGTGCGTGAACGACGTCACAAGCAGGGAACGAAGCGAGGAGGAACCATGGACTGGCGCCACGATGCTGCCTGCCGTGACGAGGATCCCGAGCTGTTCTTCCCCATCGGCAACACCGGCCCCGCACTCCTCCAGATCGAAGAGGCCAAGGCCGTCTGCCGCCGCTGCGACGTCGTCGACGAGTGCCTGCAGTGGGC
>CAZLNF010000035.1:0-13841 GCA_964560885.1 uncultured Actinomyces sp.
ATCCCAAGATGAAGCGCTTCATCTTCACCGAGCGCAATGGCATCTACATCATCGACCTGCAGCAGTCGTTGTCCTACATCGACAACGCCTATGAGTTCGTCAAGGAGACCGTCGCCCGCGGCGGCACGATCCTCTTCGTCGGCACCAAGAAGCAGGCCCAGGAGCCCATCGCCCAGCAGGCGACGCGCGTGGGCATGCCCTACGTCAACCAGCGTTGGCTCGGCGGCATGCTCACCAACTTCAACACCGTGCACAAGCGGCTGCAGCGCCTGAAGGAGCTCGAAGGCCTCGAGACCGATCCCTCGGCCGCGGGCCTGACGAAGAAGGAGCTCCTCGTCCTCGATCGCGAGCGCGTCAAGCTCGACCGCACCCTCGGTGGCATCCGCGATATGGCCAAGCTGCCCAGCGCCGTGTGGGTCATCGACTCCAACAAGGAGCACATCGCCGTCGGCGAGGCCAAGAAGCTCGGCATCCCCGTGATCTCGATCCTCGACACCAACTGCGATCCCGACGAGATCGACTTCCCGATCCCCGGCAACGATGACGCCATCCGCAGCGTCACGCTGCTCACCCGCGTCATCGCTGACGCCGTCGCCGAGGGCCTCATCGCCCGCGCGGGGCGCGCGACGGCCGCGGCCGAGGGCGATGTCGTCGAGGTCATCGTCGAGGAACCCCTGGCCGAGTGGGAGCAGGAGCTCCTCGCGGGCGGCGGCGCGACCGAGGTCGTCGTCGAGTCCACCGAGGGTCCCAGCGCCTGACACGACCACGCAGGACCGCGCACGCGCGCGGTCCTGCGGCATGAGCAGACCAATGCACGCTACGAACGAGTCAAAGGGATAGGTCATGGCCACGATCACGGCAGCCGATGTCAAGAAGCTTCGCGACCTCACGGGCGCGGGCATGATGGAGTGCAAGAAGGCCTTGGAGGAATCCGACGGCGATATCGACAAGGCCATTGAGGCCCTGCGGATCTCGGGTGCCGCCAAGGCTGCCAAGCGCGGTGCTGAGCGCACCGCGGGCAACGGCCTCGTCGTGTCGCAGGACAACGTCATGGTCGAGCTCCTGTGCGAGACCGACTTCGTGGCCAAGAGCGAGGACTTCCAGGCCCTCGCCGGCACGATCGTCGCGACCGCGGCTCAGCTCCAGGTCGGCGATCAGGCTGCCCTCGCGCAGCAGACGATGACCGATGGCCGCACGGTGGACCAGGCCATCGGGGATCTCGCCGGAATCATCGGCGAGAAGCTTGAGCTCGGTCGTGTCGCCATGCTCAAGGCACCGGTGGCCGTCTACATGCACAAGCGCGCGTCCGACCTCCCCGCGCAGGTGGGCGTCATGGTGTCCTACACCGGCAGTGAGGACGACGCCCGCAACGCGGCTATGCAGGTTGCGGCCATGCGCCCGAGCTATGTGACCCGCGACGAGGTGCCCGCGGATGTCGTCGACAACGAGCGACGCATCGCCGAGGCGACAGCCAAGGAGGAGGGCAAGCCGGAGGCGGCCCTTCCCAAGATCGTGGAGGGGCGCCTCCAGGGCTTCTTCAAGGAGTCGGTCCTTCTCGAGCAGCCGTCGGTCATCGACAACAAGAAGACGGTCGGCCAGGTGCTCGCTGATGCCGGCACAACGGTCACGGCCTTCGCTCGCTTCGAGGTCGGCCAGGGCTGAACCCCCGGGAGGCTCACCATCCGGGGGGCCGGGGCGCTACGGTCGGGGCCATGGGAGGACCGGTGTCTGAGAGCGGCGAAGCCCGACAGGCAGGGCCGGTCCAGCCATCCCTCGAGGGCACGATCGACACCTGGCCCGAGGCCCCCGAAGGCGGCTGGGATCGGGTCCTGCTGAAGCTCTCGGGCGAGGCCTTCGCGGGCGACGGCGATCTCGGCGTCGATCCCGACGTCGTGCAGTCGATCGCGCGACAGATCGCGGGAGTCGTGCAGTCGGGCACCGAGGTGGCCGTCGTGATCGGAGGCGGCAATTACTTCCGTGGCGCCCAGCTCTCGCAGCGGGGCATGGACCGTGCGCGCGCGGACTACATGGGCATGCTCGGCACCGTGATGAACTGCCTGGCTCTCCAGGACTTCCTGGAGAAGCAGGGGGTCGAGACGCGTGTGCAAACGGCGATCACCATGGGCCAGGTTGCCGAGGCCTACATCCCGCGTCGTGCGATCCGCCACCTCGAGAAGGGGCGCGTCGTGATCTTCGGTGCGGGCCTGGGGGCGCCGTTCTTCTCGACAGACAGCACCGCGGCGCAGCGCGCACTCGAGGTCGGTGCACGCATCGTCCTCATGGCCAAGGCGGTGGACGGCATCTACGACGCCGATCCGCGCACCCATCCGGATGCGCGCCGCTTCGAGCGACTCTCCTACGACGAGGTCCTGGCCCGCGATCTCAAGGTCGCCGATGCGACCGCCATCAGCCTGTGCCGTGACAACGCCATGCCGATCCTTGTCTTCGACCTGCTGGTCGAGGGCAATATCGCGCGGGCAGTCCGGGGTGAGAGGATCGGGACGCTGGTAACGCGCACCGATGTCAACTCCGGGAAGGACAGGACGTGAGCGAGCAGGTCGACGAAATCCTCCTCGAGGCCGAGGAGAAGATGGACAAGGCCGTCGAGGTCGCACGCGATGACTTCTCCACAATCCGCACCGGTCGCGCTAATCCGGGGATGTTCGCCAAGGTCATGGTCGACTACTACGGCACGCTCACGCCCGTGAACCAGCTCGCCTCCTTCGCATCGCCCGAGGCGCGCATGATGATCGTGACTCCCTACGACAAGAGTTCGCTGGCGGCGATCGAGAAGGCCATCCGCGACTCAGACCTGGGGGTCAACCCCACCAATGACGGCAGCATCATCCGGGTGGTGCTTCCGGCGCTCACCGAGGAGCGCCGCAAGGAGTACATCAAGGTCGCGCGTCAGAAGGCCGAAGATGCCCGGATCTCCGTGCGCAACATCCGCCGCCATGCCAAGGAGGCCATCGAGAAGATGGTCAAGGACCACGAGGTCGGCGAGGACGATGCCAAGCGCGGCGAGAAGCACCTCGAGGACGTCACGCACAAGACCGTCGCTCACATTGACGAGATCCTCAAGCACAAGGAAGCCGAGCTTCTCGAGGTCTAGTCGATGACCGACCCCTCAGGGGCGCCCGAGGAGGCGCCCGTCCCCAGCCGCGCTGGGCGCAACCTGCCCGCGGCCATTGCGTCCGGTGTCGTGCTCGCCGTCCTGGTCGTCGTCAGCCTCATCTGGATCCCATGGCTCTTCGGAGTCCTCGCCGCGGCTGCGCTCTGCCTGGCCATCTACGAACTCACCACGGCCTTCGCGGGTGCGGGGATTCACGTGGCGCGCACCCCCGTCTACGCCACGACGCTCGTGGGGATGGCGGCGGCGTACATCTGGGGGACCGAGGCACTCCTCATCACCATCGGGGCGGGCGTGGTCGCGGTGCTCATCTGGCGTATTCGCCGCGGCACCGAGGGCTACCTGCGCGATGCCAGCGCCAGTGTCTTCCTCCTCGGCTACATCTCGCTCATGGGCGGCTTCGCGATGCTCATGCTCGCCGCGTCCGACGGGCCGTGGCGCATCGTCGTCTTCATCCTGCTCACCATCGGCAACGACATCGGTGGCTACGCCACCGGCGTGCTCTTCGGGCGCCACCCGATCGCACCGCAGGTGAGCCCCAAGAAGTCCTGGGAGGGCTTCGCGGGCTCGCTCGTCGTCCAGTGCCTCATCGGTGTCGCGGCCTTCATCTGGGTCTTCGACGCGCCCTGGTGGCAGGGCCTCATCATGGGCGCCGTCCTCACGATCACCGCCACCGCGGGCGACTTCGTGGAGAGCGCGATCAAGCGGGACATCGGCGTCAAGGACATGGGCACGCTCCTCCCCGGGCACGGGGGCATCATGGATCGCCTTGACTCGCTCGTCGTCAACGCCTTTGCCGCGTGGGCGCTCTTCGCGCTCTTCCTCGGCCAGGGCTGATGACACACTGTGCCCATGCCCGCGCCCGGTGAACTCACCCTGGAGGCGCCCCGTAGGGGGCGTCCGCCGACACACCTCGCTGACCTCGACATGGCCGGGCGTCGGGAGGCCATGGTGGGGCTGGGCCTGCCAGCCTTCCGGGCGGATCAGGCATCGCGTCACTACTTCGGTCGGCTGGAGCCCGATGCCTCGACGTGGACCGATCTGAGCCCGGCCGACCGCACCACCGTCGCCCAGGGATTGATGCCCGACCTGCTCACCCCGGTGCACGAGCTCTCCTGCGATGACGGTGCGACCGTCAAGGTGCTCTGGAAGCTCCACGATGGCTCCCGCGTCGAGTCGGTGCTCATGGGCTACCGGGACCGAGTGACGATATGCGTCTCGAGCCAGGCGGGCTGTGGCATGAACTGCCCCTTCTGCGCGACAGGCCAGGCGGGTCTCACGCGCAATCTCTCCGCCGCGGAGATCGTCGGTCAGGTCATCGCAGGCTCGCGCCTGGTGCGCTACGGCGAATTCCCCGGGGGCCGCGAGCGGGTGAGCAATGTCGTCTTCATGGGCATGGGCGAGCCGCTCGCCAACTACAAGGCCCTCATGGGCGCCATCCATCGCATGGTCGATCCCGTGCCCGAAGGCCTCGGCATGTCAGCCCGGGGGATCACCGTCTCGACGGTGGGGCTCGTGCCGCGCATGCGCGAGTTGGCGACGGAGGGACTGCCCCTGCGCCTTGCCGTCTCCCTGCATGCACCGGATGACGAGCTCCGCGACACCCTCGTGCCCATCAATACGCGCTATCCGGTGTCGGAGGTCCTTGACGCGGCCTGGCACTACGCCGACGTCACCGGGCGACGCGTGAGCATCGAGTACGCCCTCATTCGTGGAGTCAATGACCAGCGCTGGAGGGCCGAGCTCCTCGCCAAGCGCCTTCGCGGGCACCGTGTGCACGTCAACCTCATCCCGCTCAATCCGACGCCCGGCTCGGAGTGGACCGCGTCCGACCCCGACGACGAGTTGGCCTTCGTCCGGGCTCTTGAGGTCGCGGGAGTGCCCGTGACGGTCCGCGACACCCGTGGGCGCGAGATCGACGGTGCGTGCGGACAGCTTGCCGCCGCGACCCCCTGACGGTCGGCGCGTGCGCTAGCGTCGCCGCCATGGCCAACGCCGGAGAGGCTGCCCATGCGCGCAGCCTGGAGGACCCCATCGGCTACTGGCGTGAGGCTTCCGCTCTCATCGACTGGGCCGTCCCTCCGCAGGAGGTCTTGGACGACTCGCGCGCGCCTCTCTATCGCTGGTACGCCGGCGGCCAGCTCAACACCTGCGCGAATGCCCTGGACCGCCACGTGGAGCGCGGCCGAGGGGACCGGATCGCGCTGATTCACGACAGTGCGTACACAGGTGAGGTCACGAAGTTGACCTACGCCGAGCTCCTCGAGCGTGTGTCGCACTTCGCCGATGCGCTGCGGCGCCACGGCGTGGAGCGTGGAGACCGCGTCATCATCTACCTGCCCATGGTGCCCGAGGCACTCATCGCCATGCTGGCGTGTGCCCGACTCGGCGCGGTCCACTCCGTCGTCTTCGGCGGATTCGCTCCGCCCGAGCTCGCCGCCCGTATCGATGATGCGCTCCCCAAGGCGATCGTCACCGCTTCCTGCGGAATCGAGGGCGGGCGCGTCGTGCCCTACAAGCCGCTTGTCGACGAGGCACGCGCCCTCGCCGAGCACAGGGTGGGTGCGTGCATCGTGCTGCAGCGCCCCCAACTCACCTCGGAGATGGGAGAGGGGGATATCGAGTGGGCCGACGCCCTCGAGGGATCGCAGCCGGTGGACCCGGTCGTGGTGGAGGCGACCGATCCGCTCTACATCCTCTATACGTCGGGCACCACGGGTAAGCCAAAGGGCATCGTGCGCGACAACGGCGGGCACGCCGTCGCCATGGCGTGGAGCCTGTCGCATGTCTACGGGATCGGCCCGGACGATGTCTGGTGGGCGGCCTCCGATGTCGGCTGGGTCGTCGGCCACTCCTACATCGCCTATGCGCCGCTCATCACCGGATGCACGACCGTGATGTACGAGGGCAAGCCCGTGGGCACCCCTGATGCTGGCGCTTTCTGGCGCGTTATCGAAGAGCATCGGGTGAACTCGCTCTTCACTGCTCCCACGGCCATCCGTGCGATCAAGAAGGAAGATCCGGGCGGCAGCGAGATGGCCAAGCGCGACCTCAGCAGCATGCGATGCCTCTTCCTCGCCGGGGAGCGGCTCGACCCGGACACGTACGCCTGGGCTACCGAGCACCTGGGCATCCCCGTCGTCGACAACTGGTGGCAGACCGAGACGGGCTGGCCCATCGCCTCGAGCATGCGCGGCCTCGACCCGCTGCCCCTCAAGGTGGGTTCACCATCGCGGCCCGTACCCGGGTACGACGTACGCGTCCTCGACGAGCATGGTGACGAGGTCGCCCCGCTCACCGAGGGCAACATCTCCATTCGACTGCCCCTGCCGCCTGGGACGCTGCCCACGCTCTGGGGCGACGATGATCGCTACGTGTCGGCGTACCTGTCCACCTTCCCCGGCTTCTATGCCACGGGTGATGGCGGCTACGTCGATGAGGATGGCTATCTCTACGTCATGGGTCGCACGGATGACGTGATCAACGTCGCGGGTCATCGCCTCACGACGGGCTCCCTCGAGGCCGCGGTCTCGGGACATCCCGCGGTCGCCGAGTGTGCCGTCATCGGTGTCCACGATCAGATCAAGGGACAGGTCCCGCGAGCCTTCGTCGTGCTCAAGTCCGGCGTGGAGCCCGATCCCGATGAGTTGCAGCAAGAGGTCATCACGCTCGTGCGCGACACCGTCGGGCCTGTGGCCGCGCTGCGCGACGTGCGGATCGTCCCCGCGCTGCCCAAGACGCGTTCCGGCAAGATCCTGCGCAGGTCCATGCGCGCGATCGCCGACGGCAGGCAGGAGCCGGTCCCGTCGACCATCGAGGACCCGCGCGTGCTGGAGGCCATCGCGCCGCTGCTGCGGGGGGACTGGTGAGCGACACTCTCGGCGGCCCGCTCCAGGGCATCGTGGTGGCGGACTTCAGTCGAGTCCTCGCAGGCCCTTACGCCACCATGCTGCTGGGTGACCTCGGAGCGGAGGTCATCAAGGTCGAGCGGCCTGGCCAAGGCGATGACACCCGCGCCTGGGGACCGCCGTACACCGAGCAGGGCCAGTCGACCTACTTCGCGGGAGTGAATCGCAACAAGTCGACGCGAGCGCTCGACCTGGGCACGACCGAGGGCAGGGCTGCCGCGCGAGACCTCGCGCTCTCGGCCGATGTGGTGATCGAGAACTTCAAGCCCGGTGCACTCGATCGCATGGGCCTCGGCTACGACGCCCTCGCCGCGGTGAACCCGCGACTTGTCTACTGCTCGATCACGGGATTCGGCGCGGGTGCGGGTCGGGACATGCCGGGCTACGACCTGCTGGTCCAGGCGATGGGCGGCCTGATGAGCGTCACCGGACCCGGACCCGGCCAGCCCACCAAGGCCGGTGTGGCCCTGGTGGACGTGATCACGGGGCTGCACGCCGCGGTGGGCATCCTCGCCGCGCTACGCCACCGCGACGCGACGGGTCAGGGTCAGCGCGTGGAAGTGAATCTCCTTTCCTCGCTCCTCTCGGCACTGGTCAACCAGGCTTCGGGATATGTCGCGGCCGGCGTGGTACCGGGCATCCTCGGCAACGCTCATCCGTCGATCGCGCCCTACGAAGTCTTCGCGACGGCAGACCGCCCTCTCGTCATTGCCGTGGGCAACGACGGGCAGTTCGGCACTCTCGTGGCCGTGCTGGGCGCTCCGGAGCTTGCCGCGGACCCTGACTTCGCGACCAACCCCGCACGCGTGGTCCACCGCGAGCGACTCAAGGCGCGACTCGAGGGCCTCCTGGCGTCGAAGGGCGCGGATGAGTGGCAGCGCGAGATCACGGCGGCGGGCGTGCCCTGCGGGCCGATCAATGATCTGGCCCAGGCGTTTGCGCTCGCGACCGAACTCGGCCTCGAGCCCGTCGTAGAAGTCGAGGGGACGCCGACCGTGGCGCATCCGATCACCCTGAGCCGCACGCCCGCGACCTATCGCAGCGGGCCGCCAGACCTCCCCGAGGCTTAGAGGCCTGCTGGCTGTCTAGCGGAATGCCGGAATGCCGGTGAGGGCTTGCCCGATCACCAGGGTATGCATCTCGTTGGTGCCCTCGTAGGTGAAGACCGACTCCAGGTTGTTCATGTGGCGGATCACGGGGTACTCCAACGTGATGCCGTTGCCTCCGAGGATCGAGCGGCACTCCCGAGCGATGGCCAGCGCCTCGCGGGCGTTGTTGAGCTTGCCGAGACTGACCTGCTCTGGCGTGATGACGTGCTCGTCCTTGAGCCGGCCCAGGTGGATCGCGAGGAGCATGCCCTTGCCAAGCTCGAGGGTCATGTCGGCCAACTTCTGCTGGGTCATCTGGTAGCCGGCGATGGGCTTGTCGAACTGCTCACGATCAATGGAGTAGCGCAGGGCGGTCTCGAGGCAGTCGCGCGCGGCGCCCAGAGTGCCGTAGGCGATGCCGAACCGAGCCTCATTGAGGCAGGCCAGGGGTCCCTTGAGCCCCCTGACGCCGGGCAGCATCGCCGATGCGGGCAGGCGGACATTGTCGAAGACCAACTCGGCGGTCACGGAGGCCCGCAGCGACATCTTCTTGTGGATCTCCCGCGCAGAGAAGCCGGGCGTGTCGGTCGGGACGACGAATCCGCGAATCCCGTCATCGGTCTGCGCCCACACGATCGCCACGTCTGCGACCGTGCCGTTGGTGATCCACATCTTCGAGCCGTTGAGCACCCAGTCGTCGGAGTCGCGCTTGGCAGCCGTGCGCATTCCGGAAGGATTGGAGCCGAAGTCGGCCTCGGTGAGACCGAAGCAGCCGATGGCCTCGCCCTTGGCCATGCGCGGAAGCCACTCTTCCTTCTGCTCCTCGGAGCCGAAGGCGTGAATGGCGTACATCGCAAGCGAGCCCTGCACGCTCACGAGTGAGCGGATTCCTGAGTCACCCGCCTCGAGCTCCATGGCGGCGAGGCCATAGGAGACGGCGTTGGTGCCTGCGCAGCCGTAGCCCTCGAGGTGCATGCCGAGTACGCCGAGCTCGCCGAACTCCAGGGCGAGCTCCCGTGCGGGGATGGTCCCTGCCTCGAACCAGTCGGCGACCTCAGGCTTGATGCGACGCTCCACGAAGTCGCGGACGACATCGCGGATCGCGCGCTCCTCCTCGGTGAGCAGGCCGTCGATGGCGAAGAGCTCGAGGGGCAGGCGGGGCGTGCTGCTCACGGATCCTCCGAAGGTTCGTGCCGGGACGTCCAGTATCCCGCAGGACTCGGGATCCGCTGCGCGGGCCTCGGAGGGGAATCCCCCGGGGGAGGTCACGCCATCCGGTGCCATGCGCCAGGATGTACGCCATGCCTCTCCTGCCTCGCCTGCGGGTGCCCCGCGACCTCGATCCCTCGTCCCGCGCCGGCCTGATGCTGGCCGCCGTGAGCGTGGGCCTGTCCTACCAGCCCAACCTCCTCACGCGAAAGAGCGTCGACCAGGGCATCATCACCGGCATCTCCGGCCTGGCGGCCTACACCTGGGGCACCTCGGCGCATAGCGCTCTGAGCGCCCTGGGATCCCGCGTGGGCGGACGCCGAGGGCAGGTGGCCGGTGACGCTCTCGTCGTCCTCGGCTCCGTCGCGGCCAACCGCCTGCTCGCCTGGCGCGAGCATGAGCCCGCCTGGCGTGCGTGGGCGCGCCTGGGCGCGGGTGCCATGGCAGCAGCAGCAGCGTCAGGCATGGCATCGCGCGTGATCGAGGAGATCCCCAGCACGCCGGTGCGTATCGCCGCGACGACAGGCAGCGTCGCGGCACTCGGCGGCGGTGTGTACGGCGTGACGCGCCTCCTCGGTCAGCAGGTTGGCGCGGTCGAGCTAGAGCAGTTCCGCTCGTCACGGGAAGAGGGCCTCGGCGGCATGATGCGCGCGATCCAGCAGATCGCTACGGGTGAGCCCGAGGACATCGCCCAGGACCAGGACCTCACGGTGGATCCCCTTATGGCCACCGGTATCGGCATTGCCGTGACGGGGACCCTGCTGGGCCTGGCGGCCGTGGAGTCGCGTGTCACCCATCTCTGGGGCCGCGGTGTCGCGTCGCTCTTCGGCGGCACACCAGAGGACCACGCGACCGTGGCGCGCGGCCTCACCGCGGCCGCGACCCTCGTGGTGGGCGGCTTGGCGTTGAAGTTCGTCGACCGCGAGCTCGGCAACGCGGGCGAAGGCATGGAGCTCGCTCACGCGACGCCCCCGGACATTCCCGAGATCACGGGCTCTCCCGTATCTGGCCGCTCATGGTCGGACCAGAGTCGCGAGGGCAGGCGCTGGCTGAGCATGGTGCTGCGCCCCGACACCATCTCTGCCGTCATGGGCGAGCCGGCGCAGCAGCCGATTCGCATTTACGCGAGCCTGCAGAGTGCGACGACCAATGAGGGCCGCGCGCAGGTGCTCCTTGATGAGATCGATCGCACGCGCGCACTCGAGCGGCCCTATGTCGTGGTGTGGTCGCCCACCGGCTCCGGCTACGTCAACTACGTCGCGTGTGAGACGTTCGAATACCTCACACACGGCAACTGCGCCAGCCTCTCGATCCAGTATTCCGTCCTGCCGTCGTCACTCTCCCTGACTGATGTCAAGCGCGGCACCGACCAGACACGCATGGTCTTCGCCGGGATCGCTCAGCGACTCGCGGCGATGCCGCCGGAGAAGCGGCCCCGCGTCTTCCTCTTCGGGGAGAGCCTCGGCTCCCAGGTGAGCGAGGAGATGTTCGAGGGCATGGGGGTCTTCGGCCCCGAGAGCCTGGGGCTCGAGGCTGCACTGTGGATCGGCACCCCCGAGGCGACGAAGTGGCGCCAGCAGATCTGGGGGGATCGCTCCGTCTCCGAGCCGCCGGGCGTAGGCCCCGGCGACATCTACCTGCCGCGCTGGATCGGGGACTGGACCGATCTGCCCGCGGAAGAGCGCGCCCGCGTGCGCTACCTCCTGCTCCAAAACGGTGACGACCCCATCCCGAAGTTCTGGGTCGAGCCGCTCTATCGCCGACCGGCCTGGCTGGGCCCCTGGGGCAAGCGCCCGCCCGGGTCCCCGCGGCACACCATCTGGTGGCCGGTGACGACCTTCTTCGCGACGTTCATCGACATGCTCAATGCGCTCGCGCCCACCCCCGGCATCTTCGTCGAGGGCGGCCACGACTACCGCCTCGAGTTGCCTCAGGCGGTGCGCGAGGTGTGGCGACTGGACTGCAGTGACGAGCAGATGGCAGCCATGCAGCAGGCGCTGAGGCGCCGCGAGCTTGGTTGGGAGACGAAGCGTCGGTGGATGGAGGCAGAGGCCGTCGTAGGCCCAGATGCCCGCGCCGAGAAGGAGCACAAGGTCCTCGACGACGTCGCCACGTGGACGGGGCAGTCGTCGGTGACGCCCGCGGATGTCCAGCGCATCATCGACACGGACTGCCAGCCCACGTAGCCGCCCGTCGCGATAAGCGACTGATCTAGCCGAGGAAGCGGGAGAAGACCCGGGCGCGCAGCGCGGGTCGACCGGTCCGCGCCTCGACGTCATCGGCCGACCCCATCACGCGCAGGCCGACGTTGACCCCGAGCCAGCGCAGCGGCTCCGGCTCCCAGTCGGGCGACAGGTGTCCGACCCAGGGCAGGGACGTGATCTCGGTCTCGCGGCCGCCGATGAGATCGGCCAGCGTGCGACCGGCAAGGTGCGCTGTGCCTACGCCGTCGCCGACGTAGCCGCCGCCCCACGCCATGCGTGTCACCGGGTCGAGCCCGACGGAAGCGCACCAGTCGCGGGGAATGCCGAGCGGCCCACCCCAGGAGTGAGTCACGACATGCCCCGATACGGCGGGGAAGAGATCGACGAGGTTGCGCCAGAGGTCGGCGAAGACGGCGGGTTCGCGATCGAAATCCGGGCGCACACCCGAACCCCAGTGGTACGGCGCTCCCCGGCCGCCGAAGGCCAGGCGGTCGTCGGCCGTGCGCTGGCCGTAGACGATGAGGTGGCGGCCATCGGAGAACGTCGGCCGCGATGCGAGTCCGATGCTGTCCCACACGTCCTTGCCGAGGGGTTCGGTCGCGATCATGAGCGAGTAGACCGGCACGATGGCCCGCTGGTAGCCGGGGAGGCGCGGGGTGTAGCCCTCGGTCGCGCGCACGACATAGCGAGCGCGGACCCGACCGTGCGCGGTGCGCACGAAGCCGGGTCGCAGCTCCGTCACGGGGGAGTGCTCGTGGATGACCCCGCCGCGCTGGACCACGGTCCGCGCCAGGTGCCGGACGAGTCGTGCGGGATGGATCGCCGCGCAGTGCGGGGTGTACGTCGCACCGATGACATCGGTCGCGCCGACGAGGCCCCGTGCCTCATCGGCTCCGAGTAGGCGGTAGTCCTCCTCGCCGAAGCCCCAGCGCCGCCACTCGGCGATCTCCTCCTGGGCTCGCTCCCACTGCAGCGGGGTGCGTGCGGCGACCACCGTGCCGCCCTTCGCCCAGTGGATGTCCCAACCCTCGGCTGCAGCCACCTTGCCGATGTCGTCGACGGTGTCGTGCATCGCGCGCTGGAGGCGGATGGCCGAGTCGCGATCGCTCATGGCGGCGACCTTGGCCACGCTCGCCGGGAAGAGCGCGGAACACCAGCCGCCATTGCGGCCACTCGCTCCGAATCCTGCGTGCTCGGCCTCGAGGAGGGTGACGCGGATCCCGGGCTGCGTGGTGAGCAGGTAGTACGCGGTCCACAGTCCGGTGTAGCCCGCGCCGACGATGACGACGTCGGCGTCAGCTTCGCCTGACAGGGGCGCACCCAGTGGGGCGGTGAGGTCCTCGGGGAGCGTGTCCGACCACAGTGAGGTCATCCGCGGTGCCATTCCCGCACATATGCCGGCACCGGGATGCCCTGGGCGAGCTCGTCGGCGACCGGCTCTCCCAGGGTCTCCGTGATGGGCACGTAGCCGGCCCAGATCTTCGAGAAGACCGGGTCGACCAGGTCGGAGTCGACGTCGTCGGGAGGTCCTGCGCTCACCTTGACCGAGATCTCATCGAGGGGAAGCGCGAGCGTGATCGTGGCCTTCAGCTCCTGCGCGGTCGGATGACGCGCCTCGGACGTGCGGCCCGGCATGAGTTGCTCCGAGAGATCCAGGAGTGCGTCGAGCTCCTCGTCTCCCTCGAGCCGACGGCATGCGCCGAGCACCATCACGGTGCGGTAGTGCATGGAGGACTCGAAGAGGCTGCGGGCGAGGACGAGTCCGTCGAGCAGCGTGACGGTGAGGCAGGTGGGGGAGCCCTTGGCCAGCGTGGTGAAGAGCCGCGATGCGCTGGACCCGTGGAAGATGACCTCGTCACCCCTGCGCGCGTATCCCACCGGCACGACATAGGGCTGCCCGTCCGTCACCACCGCGACGTGCGCGACGAGTCCCGCATCGAGGATTGCGTAGGCGCTGGCTCGATCCGTGACGGCCTTCTCGGGTAGTCGCTTGACCCGGGTCCTCTGCGTCGAGCCTGGTTGAGCAAGGTCGGTCATAGCCGGTTGCCCGCCTCCGTCAGCACCAGTCGCAGGATCTGCTCGATCTCGTCGAAGTGCGACTGATCGCAGATAAGGGGCGGAGACAACTGGATGACCGGGTCGCCGCGATCATCTGCGCGACAGTAGAGGCCGTTGTCGAATAGCGCCTTGTCGAGGTATCCGCGCAGGAGGCGCTCCGACTCCTCGTCGCTGAACGTCTCCCGGGTTTCCCTGTCCTTGACGAGTTCGATCCCGTAGAAGTAGCCGGCCCCGCGCACATCCC
>CAZLNF010000036.1:0-5385 GCA_964560885.1 uncultured Actinomyces sp.
TGTTGGGCTTGTGCGAGCCGGCGGGCGAGACGCCCTCGTACTTGTAGTAGATGCGCGCGGGAGTGCCGAGCAGTTTCTCGAGGCGGTGAGCGCGGAAGAGGGGCGACGGACGCCATTGGCGGTAGACATCGAGTACGCCGCCGGGAATCTCGACGTACCTCTCACCGGTCACCTCTTGCATGATGAGGTCCATCGGGAAGAGCGGCGCGAGATCGTCGGGTCCGACAGGATCCATGCGTCCGGGGTGCAGCGGCGGCGGCGGCGGTGAGGGTAGGTCCGCGACCAGGTTGTACCAAGTCGTCGGCATCTGATCTTCGGTGAGCACGTACTTGTGCTGCTGCACGGTGTCGTCCATGTCTCCGCCTTCCGCAACGGCCGACGGGGACGCGGCGTCCCTGCCGGATGCCTGACCGGGATAGCCCGGGGTCTCGGACGGTACCCGACCTGGCAGCATGGCGGGCGTGGTTTCGACAGGTCGCCCGGTGATCCCCATCCCGCAAGGAACGCGCCTGATCGCGTCTGACCTCGACGGCACCCTGCTGCTCTCCGACGGCTCGGTGGGCCGCCGGACCCGCGAGGTGCTCGATCGACTCGCTGACAGCGAGCTCGACCTCATCATCGTCACCGGTCGCCCGCCGCGGTGGATCTCGCCGATCGTGGAGATGACCGGGCATCGCGGCGTGGGGATCGCGGCCAATGGCGCCGTGGTGCTCGACCTGGCAGACGGCCACGTCACCGAGGTCTTCCCGATGAGTGGCGACATCGCGCTCGAGGCCGTGGACCGCCTGCGCGAGGAGGTGCCGGGCATGGTCTTCGCGGTCGAGCGGGCGCGCCCCGGGGGCAAACTCGCACCCACCGGCGGGGCGTCATACGACGCACTCGATGCGACGCTCGCCGATGCCACCGAGTTTGCCCTGGCCGACGGCTACACCCCGCGTTGGCCGGTGCCCCCCGAGACGCACGTCGGTCCCATCGAGGAACTTGTGGCCGCAGGCGACGTCGTCAAGATCCTGGCGCGGCCCGGCAAGGGTGCGCCCATGGATCCCGAGGATCTTTATGCCCGCGGACTCCGTGCGGTCGGTCCCCTGGCCGAGGTCACGCACTCCGGCTACGGCGATTCACTCATCGAGTTGAGCGCCCCCGGGGTCACGAAGGCGACAACCCTCGCGCGCGTGGCTGCCGCGGAGGGGCACGGACCCCTGCATGTCGTGGCAGCAGGCGATGGTCCCAATGATCTGCCGATGCTGGCCTGGGCGGGCACGTCATACGCCATGGCCAATGCCCACCCCGAGGTGCTCGACCTTGCGACGCATGTGCTGCCGAGCAATGACGACGAGGGCGTGGCGGACCTGATCGAAGCGGTGCTCGACGAGCACGCGCGCGGCTTCACCGCCTGAGGATGATCTTGCCGGTGACGCCGCCGGCCTCCAGTGCGCGGTGGGCATCGGCGGCTTCGATGAGCGGCATGACGCGATCGATAACGGGCTTGACGATGCCCGCGGCAATCCACGGCCACACGTGACGCTCCACCTGGGCGCAGATCTCTGCCTTCTGCTCCGGTGTGCGTCCGCGCAGGGTCGTGGCGTGGACGGTGCCATTGCGCCGCAGGAGTGATCCGAGGTCGATCTCAGCCTTGACGCCACCCTGCATGCCAATGACGACGAGACGGCCGCCGGGAGCGAGGGAGGAGATGTTGCGCTCGAGGTACTTCGCCGCCATGTTGTCGAGGATGACGTCCACACCGCGTCCCCCGGTCTCTGTGGCGATCACCTCGACGAAGTCCTGCTCGCGATAGTTGATGAGGACCTCGGCCCCGAGTGCCTCGCATGTCGCGAGCTTGTCCGCGGACCCCGCAGTGACGGCGACTCGGGCTCCGAGAGCGCGCGCGACCTGGATGGCCATGGTCCCGATGCCGCTGCCGCCACCGTGGATGAGCAGCCACTCGCCGCGCTGCAGGTGGGCCGTCATGACGAGGTTGGACCACACCGTGCACGCGACCTCGGGCAGGCCGGCCGCGGTGATGAGGTCGACGCCGGCAGGGATCGGCATGGCCTGACCGGCGGGCAGGGCGACCCGCTCGGCGTAGCCACCGCCTGAAAGCAAGCAGCACACCTGGTCGCCGAGGGACAGGGAGGTGACACCGGCTCCGAGCTCGGCGACGGTGCCGGAGCACTCCAGACCGAGCCACTCGGGCGCTCCCGGTGGTGGGGGATAGAGACCCTGTCGCTGCAAGAGGTCCGCGCGATTGACCGCGGCCGCAGCGACATCGACCACGATCTCGCCCGGCCCCGCGACAGGATCAGGCACCTCCTGCCAGGCGAGCACATCTGGGTCACCGGGCTGGGTGACGACGATGGCGTGCATGTCAGGAGGCCGGGGGTGGAGTGACGCTGTAGCCGTTGTTCTCCGTGTGGCGGATGACCACCAGCTGGTCGCCCTTCTGCAAGATCCTGATGTCGCTTGTGTCGAAGCGGTGCACGACATCGTCACGGATAACGGCGAGCACGATCTGCCCTGTCGCGTCCACTTCGGTGGGGGAGACGCCCAACTCCTCCTTGGTGATGTCGCGCTGAATCACCTCGAGTCCGCGACCGGAATCGAGGAGGTCTTCCATGAGCGTGCCCGCGACGGGCGAGAGGAGCGACAGGGCCATGAGATGACCGGCCGACTCCGCTGTGGGGATGACGCTGCTGGCCCCCGATTGCCGCAGGATCTGGGCGTTGGCAGCCTCGCGCGCGGCGGCGACGATCTCGGCCTTCGGTGCGAGACGCCGAGCCGTCAGTGTGACCAGCACGGACGTGTCGTCCTCGTCGGTGGCCACGATGATCTTGGAAGCGCGCTCGGTGGCGGCGTCGCGCAGGACATCCTCGCGACGTGCATCGCCGAGCACTCCGGCGAGGCCCATGCGGTTGGCGTCCTGCACGGCCGTCTTGTCCGTGCTCACCACGACGATGGAGAGAGGTGACATCCCGCTCTCCAGGAGCATGCGCGCGGCCGAGCGGCCCTTGACGCCGAAGCCGACGATGACGGTGTGGTCTTCCACGCGCTGCCTCCAGCGGGTTGTGCGGATCTCGTTGCGTGTCTTCTTGGTGAGGACCTCGATGGTCGTGCCGACCAGCACGATGAGGAAGATGAATCGCAAGGGCGTGATCACCAGGATGTTGACCACGCGAGCGGACTCGCAGACAGGGACGATGTCGCCGTAGCCCGTGGTCGAGAGGCTCACGGTCGCGTAGTAGAAGGCGTCGACCCAGGTGATGCCGCCGATCTCGCCTCGGTCGGCGTAGCAGTCGCCCTCGAAGTAGACGATCACGGCCGCAATGACCAGTGCCCCGACGGCGATGAGGACACGCACGAGGATGTTGCGGAAGGGGCTCCACGGCCTGCTCGGGAGCAGGATCCGGGCTGTCAGCGCCTCGGGATCATCGTCGCCGGCGAGGGTGCGCTGGCGCCTTCTGTCGGCCACGTCTCCTGACGCTAGCGGACGATGGGCACGGGCAGGAGCGTGACGCGACTCCCGGCGAGCCCACCCGACGGGGGGATGACCGCGAGGGCGTCCGCCAGGGCCAGGCTGCGGAGCATCGCCGGCCCATCGAAGCGAAGCGGGCGGGCTCGGCCCTCCTCGACGAGCACGGGGATGAGCCGCGTGTCGTGCGGATGGCTCGTGACGTCGACACCGAGCACGACCTCGAGCTCGTCGAGGGGCACGCCGCGCATGGCGGCGATGACAGGCGCGGCGAGGGTGACAAGGCCACTCACGGCAGCCAGTGGATTGCCCGGCAGCCCGACGACGGGGCGGCTGTCGGGGAGGACGGCGAGGAGCATGGGATGACCGGGACGCACCTGTACGCCGTCGACGATCCATCGGGCGCCGAGATGATCGAGTACGTCGTGCACGAAGTCGACGGGCCCGGCCGCGGTGGAGCCTGTCGTCACGATCACATCTGCGGTCGAATCCTCGATCTCGTCGAGTAGCGCCTGCCGAGTGTCGGGGACGCGAATCGGAGGGTTGGCGCGCGCGCCCAGGTCGGCGAGCCACGGAGGCACCAGGGGACTGAGTGCGTCGCGCACGCGGCCCGGGCGTGGAAGTCCGCGTTCGAGGAGCTCATCACCGAGCACGAGCACCGCGACCGTGGGCGGAGGGATCACCTCGAGCGAGTCGTAGCCGGCGGCTGCGGCAAGACCGAGCATGGCTGGAGTGACGACAGATCCCGCTGGCACGAGTGGCTCGCCTGCAGCGCACTCCTCGCCGCGAGGGCGCACGTCGGTCCCCGGGGGAAGCGATGCACCGGAGTCGTCGGGCAGTCCGGTGAGCGGATCGAGGGGGAAGAGTCGATTGCCGTGTAGTGCGGTCTCGATTCCGGCCTGCTCCGTGCGCAGCACGGCATCGCATCCTTCGGGAAGTGCAGCGCCAGTCGCGATGGCGACGGCTGTGCCGGAGTCGAGGCGGGTGAGTGCTTCGTCCCCTGCACGCAGGTCGGCGTCGGAGAGCAGCCAGGGGCTCGCGCCGGCGACGGCGTAGCCATCCATCGCGGCCGAGTCGAAGGCCGGCAGGTCGGTGAGAGCGGCGATCGGCGAGGCAAGTGCGCATCCGAGCGCGGCCTCGAGTCGCACGGCCACCGGATCGAGGGGCCGCGCTGCCGCTGCTGCGACGCGACGTGCCTGGTCCCAGGGGAGTGCGGTGCTCACGTCTTCAGGGTGCCACCGCGGCCTCGGGGAGGGCTGCCGACTCTCCGTGAGGGGGCGCTCAAGGGGATGCGCAGGCTTTACCCGGGCCTTACCTCTCCTTGGCCTCCCCCTGCCGCAGCAGCGGTTTCCTAGACGAAGACAAGAAGCCGCGGTCTGGCTGGGGGTCGGCAGTGACACCCCGATCGGCTCGGCCGTGAAGAAGGAGGGGCAATGAAGCAGACGAAGAAGATGGTGGTGGCCGCCGCAGCAGCGGTCGGTGCCGTGGCTGGTGGAGTCGTCGCACTGGCCAATGTGCCGGTCGGGGCCGCACCAGAGCCGACGGCTCAGACGGTCGTGGCGTCGTCCATGCCGAGCCCCATGGATCCCGCGGCGGCCGCAGAGCGCGCGCGCCTGGAGGAGGAGATCGCCAAGGCCCAGCGGACGCTGGATCGCCTTGCTTCATCTTCGCCGACGGCTGCAGCGGTTGTGGCGAGCGGTGAGACCGCGGCCATCCAGGGTGCTGGCGCCCAGGGGAGCACCGGGGCAGCCGGTGACACCGCATCCACTCCCGCGCCGCAGCCCACCACCGACACCTGGACGGGTTCGTCCGGGAGCGGGACCGGCGCCGGATACGACGAGGACGACGAGGGCGAGTACGAGGACGAGGGCGAGTACGACGAGGACGAGGGCGACGAGGACGAGGGCGACGAGGACGAG
>CAZLNF010000036.1:5485-13583 GCA_964560885.1 uncultured Actinomyces sp.
CGAGGGCGAGTACGACGAGGACGAGGGCGACGAGGACGAGGGCGACGAGGACGAGCATGAGGGCGACGATGACTAGGGCACGCTCCACCCGCGCAAGCTGGTCGGCAGCGGCAGTCGTCTCGCCGGTCGTCGCGGCTCTCGCGGCCGGATCCATCCTGTGGGCCGCGAGCAACAATCCCCTTGCGACGGCGGGTGAGTCCGCAGCCGCTCCCACGGTAGCCACGGCTCAGGTCACCTCCGACCAGGCCGCACCCGCAGCAACTGATGAGCAGCTGTCCGTGGAGCAACTGCGCAAGAAGGCCAAGAAGCTTCAGCGTGCTGTGGAGCAGGCGCGCAAGGAGGCCCGCGCTGCACGCGAAGCAGGGCTCATCACGGCGGGCGCGGGTGCATCCAACTGGGTGCCGAGCACTCCCTCCAGCGGCAGCAATGTGCAGCCTGCACCTGCACCCGCACCGGCCCCCGCGCCAGCCGCGGACACATGGACGGGGTCGTCCGGTGGCTGACGCGATGACAATGCTCCAAGACGATGTGGTCCTGCGCTTCACGGCGATGGCGAGCCAGGTCACCGTGCGGGTCCTTGACCCGACGGTCGACCCGGCTCCCGCCATGGCGTCGGTCGAGGCGATCTTCCGCGACATCGAGCGCAGCTGCACCCGCTTCGACCCCGCAAGCGATCTCATGCGCGCCAATGCCGAGCCGGAGGCGTGGACCACGGTCGCACCCTCGTGCCTCGCGGCCATCGAGCTTGCCTATGCGGCGTACCAACGCACTGGGGGTGCCTTCGATCCACGCGTGCTGCGCACGCTCACCGCGATGGGATACGACCGTTCGTTGAACTTCGCCGGCGGCGACGTGCACACGACCGGGAGCCCGCTCCCGGCGATGGGACAGGCGCAGCCGTGGACGCCCGAGTTCGATGTGGACGCATCACGAGTCCGGCTGGGCACCGATCCCATCGACCTCGGCGGCATTGGCAAGGGGTACGCCGTGCGACGCGGGATCGAGGCGCTCGCGGGCCTGGGGCGCTCCGCGCTGGTCGAGGCCGGTGGCGACCTGGCGACGTACGGCGATGGTCCGGTGCGTCCCGACGGTGAGAAGCGCGCCTGGCGCGCAGCGGTCGAGGACCCCCGCGGCGCCGACGGTCCCATTGCCGTGATCGATGCCTCCGACACCGCCGTGGCGACGTCGTCCCTCAAGCTCCGCAGCTGGCGTTCAGCCGGTCGCGATGTCCATCACCTGATCGACCCGCGCACTGGCCATCCGGCGACCGCCGGCCTGGCGAGCGTCACCGTGGTCGACGCCGACCCGGCGTGGGCCGAGGTCTGGACCAAGGCCGCTTTCCTCGAAGGCGCACAGGGAATCCGCACATTCGTCGAGCGGGAGGGTCTCGCAGCGATGTGGGTCGATGAGTCCGGCACGGTCGGTCACAGCGCGTCACTGCGCGACCGCATCATCTGGGAGGCACCCCATGCCTGAAGTACGCACACCGGAAGAGGCCGCCCCCAGTGTCGGTCGAGGCCTTGTCATTGGCGCCGTCCTCGGAGTCTCAGCGGGTGTCACGGGCGCGCTACTCGGCTACGCCTGGATGGCGGCGACCGGCGCGGACATGGGCCTGTGGGTCGTGGCTCGCGCATCGGGACTCGCGTCCTATCTGCTGCTCACCGCGGTCACCATCGCGGGACTTCTCATGGCGAGCCCGCCGCGATCGGCGGCGCGCTTCATCGGTGCGGCCCAGCGCCTGCGCGTGCATGTCCTGCTCGCGATCTTTGCTCTCGTCTTCGTCGTGCTCCATGTCGTCGTCCTCGCGATCGACCCGTGGGCCGAGGTGGGCTGGTGGGGGGCTCTCGTGCCCTTCGGCTCGGCGTACCGGCCCCTGCCGGTGACCCTTGGGCTGCTTGCCCTGTGGTCTGGGCTGATCTCCGGAGTCACCGCGGGCCTGGCCGGCCGCGGGCTGGGTCGCGCCTGGCTGCCCCTGCACCGTCTGGCCGCGGCGGGCTGGGTGCTCGCGTGGCTCCACGGCGTGCTCGCGGGGAGTGATACGGGTGCGTGGATGTGGATGTACGCCGGCACCGGCGCTGTGGTGCTTGCGCTCGTCGTGCGGCGAGTGATGGCACGCAGCCCCAAGGACGAAGTCGAGGAGTTGCGCGAGGAGCGCATGCCACGTGAGGAGGTGCTCGTATGAGCGCGACCACGATCGATCTCGGTACCGAACTCGACCATCTGCTCGACGGGCCCCTGGTCTATCCCGGCAAGGGATGCGCGGTGCCGCTCGGCGCCGGTGCGGAGGACCTCGCGTTGCATCGACAGCTGCGCGGCGTACCCGTGCTCACTGGCGCTGCCTTCGCCGATGCGCTGTCGGGAAGCGAGCTCACCGGGCGCGGCGGCGCCCACGTGCCCGCTGCCTGGAAGCTCACCGCCGCCCGCGAAGCGGGCCCCGGCGGGACTGTCGTCATCAACGGCGCCGAGGGAGAGCTTGGATCCGCTAAGGATCAGGCGCTTCTCCAGACGAGGCCGCACCTCGTGCTCGAGGGCGCACTCGCGGTCGCTGAGGCCATCCGCGCACGCGAGATCGTCATCTGGGTGCATGAGTCGGCGCAAGCGACGCGCGCGCGCATGGCCGATGCGGTGCGTGAGCGCAAGGATGAGCTCGATGTGCACGTGCGCATGCTCCTCGCTCCTGAGGGGTATGTCGGCGGTGAAGCGTCTTCGGTCATCAGCGCAGTGCGCGGTGGCCCGGCTCTCCCGCAATTCAGTCGAGATCGCGTGCGTCCCTGGGGCGAAGGTCCCGCGGTGCTCGTGCACAACGCTGAGACTCATGCACGACTAGGCCTGCTCGCACTGGGGGGCAATCCGGTCGCCACCTCCCTCGTCACCGTCGCCGAGTCTTCGGCGCCCCTGGACTTCACGCGCCGCACAGTGATCGAGTCGACTGCGGACATGACCTTCGCGGACGTGCTCGCCGTGGCAGGAGCGCCCGATCCGGAGGCTGTCCTTCTCGGTGGCATGGGGGGCACCTGGGTGCCCTGGTCGGACCTCGCCGGCATGACCGTGGACCCCTGGGAGCTCCGTGCCCAGGGCCTCTCACTGGGTGCCGGCATCCTCCACCTGCTCCCGAAGGGCCGCGATGGCCTCGTGGAGAGCGTGGCCGTCCTGGACTGGCTCGCCGAGCAATCCGCGCGACAGTGCGGTCCCTGTGTCTTCGGGCTCCCGGCACTCGCCGACGCCGTACGTCGTACCGCGCGCGGGCGTGGTGGCGACGAGGCAAAGCGCATCAGCGACTTGATCTCCGGGCGTGGTGCCTGTCGTCATCCTGACGGTGCGGTGCGCATGGCGATGTCGGCTCAGGAGGTCTTCGGATCATGAGACTCAGCATCAATCCTGCTGCCTGCGACGGACTGGGCATGTGCGCCCATCAGGCGCCCGATGTCATCGCGCTCGATCCCTGGGGGTATCCGGTGATCTCCGAGGATGAGCTCGATGGTGCGCTTGCCGTCCAGGCGCGCCGGGCGATCCGCGCGTGCCCGCGCAAGGCCCTCTTTGCCGCAAACTGAGGGCGTGACGACTCAGTCGTCGTCGTCTTCGCCGCCCTGATCGTCGTCATCGGCGTGACCGCCCTCATCATCGGCATGGTCGCTCGAGGTCGGATCGGGTGAAGGGCCCGGCGCGGGTTCACTCTGACTCACGTCCACCACGAGGTGGGGTGCTGGTGGGGGTTCCGAAGCCCCCACGGTCGTGATGGCGGCGGCCACGGCGACTCCGAGCGCTGCCACGACCGCGAGGGACGCTGCAACGACGGGGGTCTTCACGCACTCAGCGTAGGCGGGATGCTCACCTCCCGGGAGAACGGCGCAGGTGAAGTCCAGGTAAGGCGATGGTCATGGGCAGGGCGCGCGTCCCCCTGCGCCTGGGAGCATGGGCACACTGAGCGGAAGGGATGTCAGGGTGAAGGTGCTCGTCGTGGAAGACGACCCCGCGGTGGCGGAGCCGCTCCTCGACGGCCTCCGCCGACACGGACTCGAAGTTGAGCACGTTGTCTATGCATCCCAGGCGGTCGCGGCCGCGCGCGAGGCGGACGTCGTGCTCCTCGACCTCGGTCTCCCTGATGATGACGGGCTCAACGTCCTGCGGGAAGTGCGTGCCACGTGCGAAGTGCCCATCATCATCGTCACCGCACGCGGTGACGAAACCGATCGCGTGGTGGGCCTCGAGCTCGGTGCCGATGACTACGTCGTGAAGCCCTTCTCCGTGCGGGAGCTCAGCGCGCGCATCCGTGCGGTGAGCCGCCGTCGCCGCGTGGAGACGAGCCTGGAAGCCGGCCGGTTGCTCATCGACAGGTCGCGGCGTCGCGCGGAGTTCGACGGAGCAATTCTGGACCTCACCGCTAAGGAGTTCGATCTCCTCGCCGTGCTCGCGGAGGAGCCGGGGCGCGTCGTACCGCGCCAGGAGCTCCTCGCGCGCGTGTGGGATCCCGTCTGGCACGGATCCGGCAAGACACTCGACGTCCACGTGTCATCGCTCCGTCGCAAGCTGCCCGATCCGACGGCAATCGAGACCGTGCGCGGCGTGGGCTATCGCCTCTCGGACCAGGCGGTCGCAGGGCCGTGACCCGACGACTCGTCCTCGCGATGACAGGCCTGGTCGCACTTGTCGCCCTTGGCCTCGCCGTGCCCATGGCTCTTATCGTCGACAACGATCAGCGGGCCGCACTTGTCTCCGATCTTGAGGTGGAGGCCATGACGACGGCCTCGATCCTCGCCTCTGAGCCGGAGAATGAGTGGCAGGCCACCACCGAAGCGGTCGCCGAGCGCACCGGGGCGCGCGTGGTCGTGGTCGACACCGCATTCCAGTTGGTCGCCGACTCTGATCAGACGGCCCTTGACAGGTCCTTCGATCGACCCGAGATCACCGCGGCCCTCGGAGGCCAGCTCTCGTCCGACGTGCGCTTCTCGTCGACCCTGGGGGTCGACCTCCGCTACGTCGCGGCACCGGTCGTCAAGGACGAACGCATCGTGGCCGCCGCTCGTCTCTCGCTCCCGGAGTCGCAGGTCGATGGAGTCATCCAGCGCACGCGATGGTCCCTGGGCGCCTTTGTCATCGCGGTAGTGGTTGCGGCGGCCCTCATTGCGTGGATCATCGCCCATTCGATCGCCGGGCCGCTTCAACGAGTCGCTCAGGTCGCTGAGGTGCTCCCCGATGACCTCGAGGCGCGCGCCGAGGAGACGACGGGCCCGCCCGAGGTGCGCGTCGTCGCACGGACGCTCAACCGCACGGCCGAGCGACTATCGAGGCTCCTCCGGCGACAGCAGCAGGTCGCGGCAGACGCTTCGCATCATCTGCGCACCCCGCTCACCGGCGTGCGCCTCCGGCTTGAGGCCATCGAGGAGACGACGGCAGACGCCAGCATTCAGCGTGATGCGTCGGCGGCGATTGCCGAGGTGGACAGGCTCAATCGCCGCATCGACCAGATCCTGGCGCTGGCGCGTAGCGATGCCGGCCAGGGCGCGGAGCCGATTGATGTCGGCGCTGTCGTGGCTGATCGAGTTGCCCACGCCGAGGCTGCGGCGCTCGTCAAGGGCGTGGCACTGGATCTGCAGATAGTCGAAGGTGTGCGGCCGATCTTGGCGCCCCTAGGCAGTGTCGATCGCGTCGTCGATGAGTTGCTGGGCAATGCCCTGGCATACGCGCGATCACGCATCACGGTGACGGTCGCGCCTGAGGGAGCATCGGTGCGCGTGGATGTCGAGGACGATGGTCCGGGCATTCCCGAGGGCGAGCGTGCGACGATCTTCAATCGCTTCACGCGCGGATCCACCGGCGTCCCCGGTGGCAGCGGTCTGGGTCTTGCTCTGGTGCGCGAGTCCGCGCTCGCGGCAGGCGGTGATGCGTGGATCGAAACAGGTGCCGACGGCGGTCTGCGCCTATGCACCCGGTGGCCGGCAGTTAGCCGCGATGCAGTCCGAGGTCCCACTCCCCGCTGAGGCGCATGAGTGTGTGAGCCGCCTCGTTGAGCTTGTCGTCACCGGCCTTGGCCACGGCGTACCCGAGCAGGAACGTCGTAATCGGAGCGGCTGGGCGATCCACCGCATGTGCGGCATCGCGGGCGACGTCGAGGAGGAGCTGAGCGTCGACCTCGGGGATGTCCACGCCGAGGTCCGTGGCCAGGGCCTGACGGGCGACAGCGGTCCACTGGCTGAGCGGGTCGTGAGTCATGGAGCCATTGTGCCCGTCCCTCAGGCGACGACGAAGGCTGCTCCGACGATCACAATGCTGAAGGCCAGATAGTCCGATCGGGCGAGTCGCTCCTTGAAGAAGATTGCGGCGAGAAGTGCGGTGACCATGGGACTCAGCGAGCCCAGAACGGCGACCACGCCGATATCGCCTTCATTCGCCGCGGTGAAGAAGGCGATGTTTCCCAGGGCAACGGCGACGCCGGAGCCCGCGATGACAGTCACCGCCCCGCCAGTGACTCCCTGCATGGATTGCCCCGAGGCGAGAAGGAGAATCCCGGCTGCGAGCACGATCTGCGGGATCTGGGACAGGGCGAGGGTGGCATTCACGCTCTGCAGCGATCCGACGTCCAGAACGACGATCGCCAGACCGTAGAACGCGGCCGCGGCCAGGGCGAGGAGGATCGGCACGCGTGCCCCCTGCCTGTCTGCACCGGCGTCAGCACGTGCATGGGGTGCGTAGAACGCGACGAGTCCGACCGCCAGCAGCGCGACTCCCGCGGCTACGAGTGCCGTGACCTCTTCGCCCCGCACGATTGAGTAAGCGAGGGGCACGAGCACGTAGAGGGCGCCGACACCGGCCACCACTCCGACGGTGCCGCGGGCGAATGCCCTCAGGATGAGGACTGTCCCCATGAAGTTCAAGGCGCCGCCGACCAGGCCCTCGGGCACGTCCTCAATGCTGAACACGAGAGCGCCCTGCAGGGCCCCGAGGGTCACGTACACAGCTCCGGCACCCAGGGCGCACAGGAGCGTGACGGCGTAGACGGAGATTTTGCCGCGATAGACGCTCAGCCCGAACTTCCAGACCCCGAACAGGATGGCGCTGGACAGCGCCAGGAGCAGGTAGCTCAAGGGGACCTCCGCGACGATCGAGCCCGGGCTGTGGCCCCGTTAGTCTGATGACGTGACATATCCGTTCGGCACCGCGTACTCCTTCACGTCGAGTGCCGAACATCGTGAGTACTACAACCAGTGGGCCAGACGATACGACGCTGAGTTCGCGAATCACGAAGGTTACGACTATCCGAGCCGAGTCGCGACGCTATTCAGGGCTCTGGCTGTCGAGGGAGACGGCCCCGTCGCTGACATCGGATGCGGCACGGGACTCGTCGGTCGAGCACTCGTCACACTCATGCCGTCGGCTGCGGTCTACGGATTCGACATCTCCGCCGAGATGCTGGACATTGCCGCACACACAGGGGCGTACGCCGGTGTCGTTGAGGTGGACCTCACATCGCCGCACGCAGTTCTGCCGGGCGGGTTCGGCGGCATCATCAGCGCCGGTGCCTTCACGCTGGGGCATCTCGGCCCGGACGTGCTCGCCACCATCGTGAGCCTGGGCCGACCGTCAGCCCTTTTCGTCATCGGCATCAACAGCCGGCACTTCGCCCAGGCCGAATTCGCAGCCGCGCTCGACGCATTGCAGCTCTCGGGTGCCATTGGTCCTTGGCTTGTGGTCGAGGTCCCGATCTTCGGCGAGCCCGCGGGGGATGACCCGTCCCGCTTGGGGGCCGTGGTGGTCTTCCGCTCGGCTTGACCAAGGGGTACCCCCCCAGGACTTGACGACATCGTCAACTTGACACTAGTGTCAAGTACATGGCGCCCGTCCTGCGCTCCCGCCTCGATCCCGCCGTCACGGCGGCCAATCGCGAGGCCATGCTCGATTCCCTCGCCGAGATCGACACCCTGCTGGCCAAGGTGGTCGCAGGCGGTGGCAGCAGCGACCCGGACAAGAACGCGCGCACCGTCGCGCGCCACCGCGGTCGTGGCAAGTTGCTCCCGCGCGAACGCATCAACCTCCTGCTCGATCGCGGCTCGCCCTTCCTCGAGTTGAGCCCGCTGGCCGGCTGGGGCACCGACGACCCGCT
>CAZLNF010000037.1:0-13315 GCA_964560885.1 uncultured Actinomyces sp.
CCGCTGGGCGGCGGAGCCTGTACGGCGCCGGGGAAGTGGACGCGGAAGGACACATTGCGCGCACTGCCGCCCTCGTCGTCGCCGATGTACGCGCGGACGACGTAGCCACCGGGCCGACCGAACTGCACCTCGCCGCTCACGGCGAGCACGCTGCGCAGGTCCGCACCGGGCGTGGCTCCCGCGGGACGCCCGGCCTCCACGGAGCCCTCGACCGCGAAGAGCTGCTCGCCGTCCTCGTGCTCGACGCTGATGGTGAGCGGGTAGTTGCGGTTGGTCTCGTTCCAGCCGATGGTGATGCTCACGCCGATACCGAGATGGAGCATGCCGAGATTGCCCTCGCCATCGATGGGCTGCTCGAGGTCGGTCCACCCCGCGCCCTGGAGATAGAGCAGGCCGTTGACGGCTTCGGCGTGGTGGGCGAGTGTCACGTATTCGATCTGCGGCATCGGACCATCGTGCCCTATCCGAGAGCCGCAAGGCGGCCGAGGGCCTCATGGAGCACCTCGGGGCGCTTGCAGTAGGCCCAGCGCAGCGAGCGCTCGCCGACTCCGGGGTGATCACAGAAGACCTGGAGGGGGATCGCCACGACGCCGGCCCGGTGGGGGAGTTCCCGGGCGGCGGTGAGCGCATCAGGGAAGTCCGAGAGCGGACCGAGGTCGGTGGTGAGGAAGTAGGTGCCCTCGGACTCCACCGCGGTGAAGCCGAGGTCGCGGAGTCCGGTGGTGAGGATGTCGCGCTGCTCCTGCAGGCCGTGGCGGAATCCTTCGTAGTAGGAGTCGGGCATGCGCAGTGCGTGCGCGATCGCGTACTGGAACGGGCCACCTGAGACGTAGGACAGGTGCTGGCGCACGGCGCGCACTGCGCGGATGAGGTCGGTGGGGCCGGTCGCCCAGCCGACCTTCCACCCTGTGAAGGAGAAGGACTTGCCCGCGCTCCCGATGGTCACGGTGCGCTCGGCCATCCCCGGGAGCGTGGCGATCGGCACGTGCGGGTGACCGTCGTACCACAGGTGCTCGTAGGCCTCGTCGGAGATGACGATGAGGTCGCGCTCGATCGCGAGGTCGGCGATCGCCTGGAGCTCCTCGGGCGTGAAGACGACTCCGGTGGGATTGTGCGGCGTATTGAGCAGGATGAGACGAGTGCGGTCGGTGACGGCCGCGCGCAGGGCATCGATATCGGGGCGGAAGTCGGGCTGTCGCAAGGGCACGCTCACGCGGCTGGCGTTGGCCAAGGCGATGCCTACGGCGTAGATGTCGAACCAGGGCTCGAAGACGATGACCTCATCACCCTGATCGCACAGTGCGAGCAGCGCCGACTGGATCGCTTCGGAGGCACCGGTGGTGACGACGACGTCGGTCACCGGATCGACACTGAGCCCGTAGAAGCGCTGCTGGTGCTCAGCGATCGCGGTGCGCAGGTCGGGCAGGCCGTGCACGGGCGGGTACTGATTGCCCTTGCCCTCCAGGATGGCTGCCCGCGCGACCGTCTTGATCTCTTCGGGGCCGTCCGTGTCGGGGAAGCCCTGGCCGAGATTGATCGCGCCCGTCTCCGCCGCGAGCGCCGACATCTCGCCGAAGATGGAGGTCGCGTACGGCTCCATGCGCGGCACCAAAGTGCGCTTCATGTGATCAGCCCCAGCGCAGGATCACGTTGCTGTAGGGCACGGGGTCGCCGGTGTGCACGATGCCCAGGCATCGGCCGACCTCCGCCTTGAAGTCGACGTGGGGGATCCACTCGACGGGCAGGTCGCCGAGGTGCGACAGGTAGTCGGCCTGGGTGGGTGCATCGACGTGCTGGCGGAACTCCTCGGCCATGACCACGCTGCTCACCTCGTGCTCCGCGAGGATCAGGTCGACGAGATCGGGGATGGTCGGCAGCCCGCGGCGCACGATGAGGTCGACGGTCTCGACATCCGGGTACGTCGGGAACGGTGCGTCGAGCACCGCGATCGCATTGGCGTGCCGGAAGCGGGCGAGAAGCGAGGCGAGCTGCGGGTGCCAGATCACGATTCCTCCACGGGATGGGCTGAGACGAGTCGATGGATGGCGTCGGCCGCGGGGAGCGAGGGGGCTGCCCCGGCGATGGTGGTAGCGAGTGCGCCGGCCGCGCTGGCTCGCCGTAGGGCGACCTCCCAGGGCAGGTCGTCTGCGAGCGACGCGGCGAGTACGCCGCAGAAGGCATCCCCTGCGGCCACCGTGTCGATGGGCGTCACGGGATAGGCCGGTGTGTGCCCCTCGGCCTCGGGCGTGGACCACACCGCGCCCTCCGCCCCGAGCGTGACGATGGCGCTGCCTGCACCGAGGTCGCGCAGGGCACGCGCAGCGGCGTACGCCGATTCGATGCCGTCGACATCAAGTCCGGTGATGAGGCTCGCCTCGTGCTCGTTGGCGATGACGATGTCGGTGACGGCGAGCAGCCCTTCGGGGAGGCCATCGGGAGGCACGGGAGCGGTGTTGAGGATCGTGCGCATGCCCGCGTCGTGCGCCGCGCGCAGTGCACCGAGCACCGCGGCGGGTGGCACCTCGAGCGGTGCGAGCGCGATGCGTGCCGACGCGAGGCGTCGTACCTGCTCCGAGGTGTAGTCGGCGGTGAGCCAGCCATTGGCGCCGGGGATGACGACGATGCGGTTGGCCCCGCTCGCGTCCACCTCGATCAGTGCGGTGCCGCTCGGACCCTCGACGGTCGACACGGCTGTGAGGTCGACGCCCTCCGCGCCCAGCTCAGTGCGCATCCAGGTGCCGCCGTCGTCGGTCCCGACGGCGCCCACGAGCGCGATATCCCCGCCCGCCCGGGCGGCGGCGAGGGCTTGATTCAGGCCCTTGCCCCCCAGGTGGCGCTCCAGGGCGTGACCCGTGACTGTCTCCCCCGTGCCGGGCATCCGGGTCACGCGCACGACGAGATCGACGTTGAGACTGCCGATGCAGGCGACCGTGGGCACGGGAGCGAGGCTAGCGCGGCAGGATGTGCCCATGCGAAGCGTCGTCGGTATCGACCTGGGCACCCAGTCCGTCAAGGTGTCGGTCGTCGGGCCTGAGGGTGAGGTGCTCTCCTCAGCCGTGCGCCCCTACGCCGTCGAGTCCGTGCGCGCAGGCTGGGCCGAGACGGATCCCCACGCGTGGTTCGAGGCGGCCAGCGCGGCGGCGCGCGAGGCACTCGATTCGACGGACACGGTGCCCGCGGGCATCGGGTTAAGCGGGCAGATGCACGGCGTCGTGCTGTGTGACGCCGAGGGCACGCCCGTGCGACCGGCGATCACATGGGCGGACACGCGCAGCAGCGCCGAGGCTCGTCGCATCGCCGCCACCCTCGGACGCGAGGAACTCGCGCGCCTGGGGTCGGCTCCCTTCCCCGGCTTCGCCGGCGTGACCCTCGCCTGGCTCGCCGATCACGAGCCGGAGTCCCTGACGCGCGCGCGCTGGGCCCTGCAGCCCAAGGACTGGCTGCGCCTGCGACTCACCGGCGAGGTCGCGACCGATCCTTCGGATGCCAGCGGCACGCTGCTCTATGACCTGGTCGCGGGTGCCTGGAGTCCTGCTGCGTTGCAGGCATGCAGCGTGCGCGCGGATCTGCTGGCGCCCGTGATCGCCTCGGATGCGGTCGCCGGCACGGTGAATCACGCGGGTTCGCCGCTTGCGGGGCTGCCGGTGGCGACCGGCGGCGCGGATGCGGCGTGCGGCATCCATGGCCTGGGCCTCACGCCGGGATTCGGTGCACTTGCGCTGGGCACGGGTGCACAGCTCAGCAGTGTCATCGCGCAGCCCGATCCCGATGACACGCTGCGCACCCACACCTTCGCCACGGTCGGCTCCATCGGTACGGCGTACTACCGCCTCGCCGCGATGCAGAGCGGTGGCCTGGCTCTCGAGCGCGCGCTCACGTGGCTCGGTGCCAGCATCGATGACGCGCAGCGCGCTCTCGCCGCGGGCGTCCAGTCGGCGGATCCGATCTTCCTGCCCTTCGTCGCGGGCGAGCGCAGCCCCTACCTCGACCCCGATCTGCGCGCCTCTTGGCAGGGGCTGTCACTGTCGACGACGCGCGAGGCGATGCTGCGCTCGGTGCTCGAGGGCATGGCCTACGCCGTCGCCGCCGGTCACGCGGCCATCGTCGATTCGGGCGCCTCGCCGGCCGCGCCGCTGACCACCCTCGGCGGTGGAAGCCGCGATGCGGCGTACGTCGCCCTGCTCGCTGACGCACTCGGCATTGCCCTGCGCCCGGCGTCGGTGGCCGATGCGACCGTCGTGGGGGCGGCGCGCCTGGCGGCCGCGTCCCTGGGTGATGCGATTCCTCCGGTGGCGATCACCGCCCAGGGGATCGTGGAGCCCGGGCATGATCCGCTGATCTCGGAGCGGCAGGATCGGTGGCGAGCAGCGGTGGAGATGGCACGACGAGGGAGTGGGAGCGCATGAGAATCGTCATCGGCAGCGATCACGCAGGCTTCGACCTCAAGGAGGCCCTGCGCCAGTGGCTTCACGACGCCGGCCATGAGGTCATCGACGTCGGCACGGACTCGGATGCATCATGCGACTACCCCGTCTTCGGTGCGGCCGTCGCGCGCGAGGTGGCCGCGGGCGATGCTGATCGCGGCGTGGCCGTGTGCGGCAGCGGTATCGGCATCTGCATGGCGGCCAACAAGATCCCAGGAGTGCGAGCCGCCGTGCTCCGTACCGCCGAGGACGCGGAGATGAGCCGGCGACACAACGATGCCAACGTCGCCTGCTTCGGCGGTCGAGTCACGGCTATCGCCGAGGCCGAGCGCGCGCTCGGGATCTTCCTCAACACGGACTTTGAGGGCGAGCGCCACGCGCGACGCGTGGACCTGCTCGCTGAACTCGACGCCGAGGGTCGCTGACCTCAGGGCACGTCGATGAGGACCTTGGCTGGCGTCCTCGATTGCACGGCATCGTGCGCGGCCGCGACATCAGCGAGCGGGAATCGCACGACGGGCAGGGGTGACAGGTCCCCCGCCTCGAGCGCGGCGGTGACCTCGGCCACGCCATCAGCGAGGAGTGCCGGCGGGAAGCCGTAGACGAGGACGAAGCGCAGAGTGGCATTGCGCGTCATGAGCGTGCGTACCGGCACCGTCGGATCGGCCGCGTCCGCGGCGTACGTGACGATCACGCCCCCGGGTGTCATCACGGCGAGATCCAGATCGAGATTGCGGGTGAGGTCGACCTCGATGATCCGGCCTACACCCGCGCGAGCCGCTGAGCGGATGGCATCAGCTGCGCCGTCGGCGGTGTAGTCGATCACCACGTGTGCACCTGCGTCAGCGGCGATCGTGCCCTTGGCCTCGCTGCTCACCGTGGTGATGACATGTGCGCCTGCACGGCGCGCGAGCTGGATGGCGGCGTGGCCTACCGCGCCCGCGCCTCCGTGCACGAGCACGGTCTCGCCGTCGATGGGCCCGTCAGCAAAGAGGCATCCGTAGGCGGTGAGGTAGGGGATGCCGAGCGCCGCGGCCTGATCGACATCGACACCGTCGGGGATGCGCACCGCCTGCCGCGCGGGGACGACAGTGAATTGCGCGGCCGTGCCGTACTGGCGCTGGAAGGCAGCGTGATAGACCCACACGCGCTCGCCGATGCGACTGATGTCGACACCCGGACCCACCGCCTCGATGACGCCGGCACCGTCCTGTCCGGGCACCTGCAGGGGATACTCCATCGGCGCGACATGCGCGCGGGACTTCCAGTCGGTCGGGTTGACCGCGGCGACCTGAAGTCGCACGCGCACCTCGCCGACACCAGGTCCGGGCGTGGGTATCTCAGCCACGTGCAGGACGTCGGAGTTGCCTCGCTGCTCGTAATAGGCCGCCAGCATGGGGGGAGCCTAGTGGGCGTCAGCGCGCCCGGACCCGGACCTGCTCAGACCTGGTGGATCCGTACTCATTGGTCACGATGGCCACACACGTGTACGTCGTGCCGCGCCTGAGGCCGGAGACGAGCGCCAGCCCCTGGGAGACGATCGGTGCCGTGCGCGTGCGAAGTCCGTCGGCAGAGCAGCGCACCTGCTTGCGAAGAATCTCGGAGCCGTTGCCGCGGATGTTGGTGATGACGAAGCCCGCGTAGCCGCCGCGCTCGACCTCCGCCATCTCGATCCGTGGCTTGGCGGGTAGCCCCGCCGGGGTGACGGTGCGCTCCGCGCTCGGGGTGGACGGAGTGCCTGCGGTGATCGCGATGGCTGACACGGCGTACGGCGTAGCGGGAGTCAGGTCGCTGATGGTGCAGGCCGCTGTTGCGGGACGTGCCGGAGCGTCCATCGAACACGAGGTGACTCGGCCGAGGGGATCGCGCGCGGACACGGAGTACTCGTCCGGCGGCAGTCCGGCGGTCGAGGGTGTGACCGTGACCGTGATGCTCGTCGGCGTCGTCGTGACCGCGGTGATGCTAGGTGGCAGAGGTGTGTCGGTGGGCTCGGGTGCGAAGGGCACGCCCGCATCGACCAGGAAGCGGGTGAAGGCGGAGACGCGGGAGTAGACGCCCGGTCCGAGGCGTGTCGCGCACTGGTCCAGGCCCCAGCTCACGACGCCGATGAGGCGCCGGGCTTCGCCGACGCCACCCACGAGCGGGCCGCCCGAGTCGCCGACGCAACTGTCCACGGGGGCGCCGTTGCGCACGCCCTCGGCGCAGAGCATCACGCGTGCGTCGACGGAGTCAGCGCCGTAGCCACGGAAGATCACACCGTCGATGGTGAAGGGCTCGCCTCCACCGCATGAGCTCGTGGGGAAGACGACGAGTTGGCCGATGCGGTAGACCGACGTGAAGCGCCACGGGTCGCGCTGGTTGACGGCCCCCCAGCCGGCGACACTCGCCGGCGCTTTCGCCGCGGTGAGCGTCTCTGCTTCCTCACTCGTCACGGGCGTGAGAGTGGGTACGCCGAGCAGCGGATCCCGGAGCGTGAGCACGGCGATGTCGCTGGCTTGGGTGACAGGGTTGTAGCGGGGATGGACCTTGATCGCTGAGACATTGACCACGCGCCCGGACTCGCTTGCGAGGTCTCCGTCGGGGAAGGAGCCCACGACGATGTCGCGTGCCGCGACGTTTGAGACGCAGTGCGCCGCCGTGATGATGTGCGTCGTGGACGCCAGGGTCCCGCCACAGAACTGTGCCCGGTCCATCCCGAGTGCCTGGTAGCGCGAACGATCACCGAGGGCGACCAGGAAGCCGAAGTCCTCCGACGGCCCCGGCTCGCCGTTGACGACGCGCGGGCTCGTGTCGGGGGCGGCCTGCGTGGGGGCGGCCTGGGCGGGGGACGGAAGGGCTGTAAGCAGGGTGATGCTCGCGAGGACCGCGACATAACCGATACGGCGCATGTCAGAGGTCGATCCGGATGGGCTTCGAGCGCGTGCCCCCCGCCTCGTTGGTGCTCTTGGCGTAGCAGCGATAGGTCATCCCGGCCGGGAGCGTGAGCACGGCCCTGCCCTCCACGACATCGGCGCGGTAGCTGCGCTCACCCGCGCTGCAGATGATGAAGGTGGACGTCCAGGCCGCGGGATCGATGCGCGTGACGGTGATCGCCAGTCGTCGACCGGGGGTCGCCTTGGCGCTGTCGATGCGCGGCTTGGACGGGCGCGTCGTCGGCACGCCCGCGACGGAGGTGACCGCCTGCGAGGCGCTCGACTCCGCCGGAGAGCCGAGTGCGTAGCCGACGATCGAATAGGTGGTCCCTGCGACGAGTCCGGTGATCGTGCATGCGGGCGCTGTCGCCGGTGCGGTGCACGATGAGGTTGTGCCGTCGGCCCCCGTCGCCACAGCGCGGTAGCTCAGCACCGTCGCCGTGTCGCCTGGCGCGAAGCTCACGCGGATGCCGGCGCTCTCGGCGGGGACCGCCGAGATGGTGGGGGCCGCAGGCACGGAGCGCACGCCCACCTCGGCAAGCCAGTCGAGATACGGCGCGATGCGGGTGTAGACACCCGGGGTCTTATCCACTAGCTCGGCACCGCGGTCGTCGAAGCCCGCGCACCCCACGCCCACGCTCACCACTCCCAGGAGGCGCTGACCAGTCCCGAGTCCTGCGAAGAGCGGGCCGCCGGAGTCCCCTTGGCACGTGTCGATGATGAGGTTGCTCGTCGGCTGTACGCCGATCGCGCACACAGCGGTGGAGGTGTCGATGTCGAGGCCGACGAAGGACACGTCTCCGATCCGGTAGGTGAGTACGTCATCGCGGCATACGCGGTTGGGCACGATGGTGAGGTCACCCACACGGGCGCGATCAGAGAGTGGCCCCCGCGCGGAGGTGTAGCCGAATCCGGCCGCTTGCACCTGTGCGCCCGCTGACAGCGCAGTGCGCGCGAGCTCCACGCTGGCGAGGGGCATGGGAGTCACATTGCCAAGGGAGTTGGTGAGGGTAAGCACAGCGATGTCATTGACGAAGGTCTGCCCGTCGTAGTCGGGGTGCAGCGCGACCTGGGAGACCCCGGCCCACATCGTCGGCGGCAGGACCCCGGTGGCGGACCAGCCGACGGTGAAGGATGCCGGGCTCTTCGTCGTGCCCCCGGATCCTGCGGCGCAGTGGCCGGCGGTGATCACGTGGCTGGGATCGACGAGTGTGCCGCTGCAGACCGAGCCACCGGCCCGGACGTAGACGAGAGCGGAGGTCTCACCGGGGAGGGGCTCCCGTCCGTTGACGACGCGGGGCGATGCATCCGCCGCCCCGGCGGAGGGTGCCACCAGCAGGCTCGCGGGCACCACGAGTGCGGCCGCGAGGCCCATGAGGAGGCGTCCGGTGTTCACGGGCCCAGCGTAGGCAAGGATGGGGGCTCAACGCCTGATGCGCGAGGGCCCCGCGTGGCTCTGGCGACGATCTCCGAGGAGATTCACATGAGCACGGCACTCATCACCGGAGCGACCTCGGGCATCGGCCTGGCCTTCGCCCGCACGCTGGCCAGCCGCGGGCACGACATCATCCTCGTGGCACGCAACCAGGAGCGACTCGATCTTGTCGCCGCCGAGCTCCGCGGTCACCGTGTCCAGGTCGAGGTCATCGCCGCTGATCTTGCTGACCGGTCACAACTTGCTGTCGTCGAGGATCGCCTGCGCGCGCAGCCGGTGGAGATCCTCGTCAACAACGCGGGGTTCGGCGTACTCCAGAGCTTCTCGACCGGGGATCTCGACGCCGAGCAGCAGATGCTCGACGTGCTCGTCACCGCCGTGATGCGCCTCACGCACGCGGCTCTGCCGGGCATGATCGCCCGCGGCAGCGGCGCGGTGCTCAACATCAGCAGTGTCGCGGGCTGGATCACCGGCGGCACCTACTCGGCTGCCAAGGCCTGGGTGACGGTCTTCAGCGAGAGCCTCGCGACCGAGCTCGCCGGCACCGGCGTCCATGTCACCGCGGTCTGCCCGGGCTTCACGCACACCGAATTCCACCAGCGCGCGAGCATGGAGATCGACGGCATCCCCGAGTGGATGTGGCTCGACGCGCAGGAGGTCGTCGACCGCGCGCTCAGCGATGTGCGCAAGGGCCGGCCCATCAGTGTGGCGGGCTCGCAGTACAAGGCGCTGTCGCTTGCCGCGCAGTATCTCCCGCGCCCATTGGTGCGCGTCCTCGGCAATCGACGCCCCGGTCGCTAGGCGAACTAGGGGCGCGCGGCGATGTCGGTGATGAGCGCGCTCGCGTCACCCTCGAGCACCTCCCAGCCGCGCAGACGTGCGCCAAGTGCTGCTGAGCGAGTGTCATCGTCGGCGAGCGCGGTGATGATGACCGCCACGGGTGCATCGGGCCAGTCGCTCACGGCACCCGGGCGCGGCAGCACCGGATCGACGAGCACGTAGCCGCCCACAGCTCGCCGCGCTGAGCGTTGGGCGAAGCCCAGGTACGGCGCATGGGCAGCGGCGGCGCCGGTGAGCACGAGCAGCACCGGCGGCGTGATGTGCGCCGCGCTCCCCGCGATGCCCAGGGCCACGCGTGCGGTCCACTCCGACTCGGCCGGCATGTCACCGCTGAGGTCGAGTGCGCCCGGCACGGAGTACGCCGACCCGGGCGTGAGCACCACGCTTCCGATCGCCATGGACGGCACCCTAGGGTCTGGGCATGAGCGACCGTGAAGCCCTCCGCCAGCAGATCATCGACAAGGCCGTGGTGCACGGCAAGGTCATCCTCTCGAGCGGTCGCGAAGCCGACTACTACGTCGATCTGCGGCGGGTCACTCTCGACGCGGACGCCGCACCACTGATCGGTCGCGTGATGTGCGATCTCACGGCCGACTGGGATTACGCCGCCGTCGGCGGACTCACACTCGGCGCCGATCCCGTGGCCACCGCGATGCTCCACGCGTGCGCGGACCGCGGTGAGCGTCTCGATGCCTTCGTCGTGCGCAAGGAGGGCAAGGCGCACGGTCTCCAGCGGCGTATCGAGGGGCCTGATGTCGCAGGCCGTCGCGTGCTCGCGGTGGAGGACACCTCGACGACCGGCTCAAGCGTGATGGCTGCCGTGGATGCGCTGCGCGAGGCGGGTGCAGAGGTTGTGGGCGTCGCCGTCATCGTCGATCGGGGCGCGGGCGATGCGGTCCGCGAGGCGGGCCTGGACTACCGCGCGGCGTACTCCCTCGCCGACCTCGACCTCGCCTAGTTGGCGGAATCCGCCGCCTCTGCCTCGGCCTCAGCCTCGGTGAGGTGCAGGCGGCGCTCCACCCAAAGCAGTACGGCGACGACCGCGACGCCCGCCAGGGCCAACAGGACCACGCTCAGGATGTCTGACGTGGGCGCAAGCAGATTGCGGTCGTCGTCCTGCCAGGGCCACAGCGCGCGCAGTGAGCCGAGCATCAGCCCGACGATGATTGCCATGGTGATACGCGCGTGGTGATCGAGCAGCCAGCGCAGGAAGGACACAAAGACCGCGAGGCCGAAGATCGCGCCGAGCGCGAAGACCGCGAGGTAGCCGAAGTTGCGATCGTTGACCGCAGCGATGGTTGATTCGTAGAGGCCGAGTGAGAGCAGCAGGAACGATCCGGAGACGCCGGGAAGCACGAGCGCGCAGATCGCCGCCGCAGCGGCGAAGAACACTGCGATGAGCGGCGGGTCCGAGATATCTCCCGCCGGCAGTCCGGTGAGCAGCGCCGCCGCAAGTGTCGCCACCACCACGAGGATCGCGTCGCGCCAGCCGAAGCCGCCCGGTGGCGTGCGCAGCAGGATCCCCAGGGGCACCACGATCCCCGCGGCGACGAGGCCGAAGAAGAGCGCCCGCATCTGCTCGGGGTAGGTCTGGAGCAGCGGCTCGATGATCTGCGCGCCGATGATGACGGCAGTGACCATGCCGATGGCGACCGGGATGAGCATCGCCCACGGCAGGCCGCGGATGAGGGGGCCTACCTCGCTGCGCGGCCCGGTGATGAGTCGGCGTCCGGCGAGCACGACATCGGCGATCGCGTCGATGAGCTTGCGATAGAGGCCCACGATGAGCGCGATCGTGCCGCCGCTCACGCCAGGGATGACCTCGGCGACGCCGATGAGCACGCCGCGGATCAGGTTGATGACCACCAGCACGCGGTGAGCCTACGCTGCACACCGTGGACCCCGAAGGCGACGCGCTGCCCCTTGCCGGACAACTCGACGCGGACCCTTTCGATCCTCAGCTCCTCGCCGAGGGCGACACGCGCAATGTCGTCGATCGCTATCGCAATTGGACGGTCGAGGCGATCGTCGCCGACCTCGATGCGCGACGGCATCCCTTCCACGTCGCGATCGAGAACTTCGAGCACGACATGAACATCGGCTCGGTGGTGCGCTCAGCCAATGCCTTCCTCGCGGCGGAGGTGCACATCGTGGGCAATCGACGATGGAACCGTCGCGGTGCCATGGTGACCGAGCGCTACCAGCACGTGCGCCACCACGAATCCATCGAGGCGCTCGTCGCGTGGTGCGAGGAGGCGGGCATCCCCCTGATCGGCATCGACAACGTCGAGGGCTCCGTGCCGATCGAGACCTACGACATCCCGCGCGAGTGCGTGCTCGTCTTCGGACAGGAGGGCCCGGGACTCTCACCGCAGGCGCAGGCGGCCTGCGTCGACCTGCTCGCGATCACGCAGTTCGGCTCGACGCGCAGCATCAACGCCGGCGCGGCCGCAGCCGTCGCCATGCATGCCTGGGTACGCCGGCATGTCTTCGAGCAGCGCCCCTAGCGCACCAGCTCCGCCACAGCGGCGATCGCCCGATCCACCTCGTCCTCGGTGTTGTAGGCGTGTGGGCTGATGCGTACTAGCCCGGTCGCCTGGTCACGGCCGAAGTCGATGCGCGAGTAGTCCGGCGTGGAGAGGCTGGTGTTGATGCCGCGAGCTCGCAGCCCAGCGACGACACCGGCCGCGTCGTCTACGCGCAGCGTGACGATCCCCGATTGCACCGTGCCCCGGTCGCGCACCATGACGCCCGGGATCTCGGCAAGACCGGTCCGCAGGCGCGACGCGAGCGCACCAATGCGCTCGGCAATCGGCTCGATGCCGCAGGCGAGTGCGTAGTCGATCGCCGCGCCCATGCCGAGCAGTGCGGCGTAGGCCCGCTCCCAGGACTCGAATCGCGCAGCACCGGCGGCGACTTCATAGTCCTCGAGTGTGGTCCAGGTCGCCGCATGCAGGTCGAGAGGGAAGGGCTCGAGCTCATCGAGCATGCGCTCCGATACGACGAGGAATCCCGTCGCGCGCGGGCCGCGGAGGAACTTGCGGCCTGTCGCTGACAGCACATCGCAGCCGATGCGTCCCATATCGACAGGCATCTGCCCGACTGACTGGCATGCGTCGACGAGGTACCACGCGGGCGACCCATGGATCCGCAGCATGTCGCCAATGGCCACGACGTCATTGACGAGACCGTTCTGGCTCGGTGCGTGGTTGACCGACACGATGCGCACGCGCTCATCAAGCATCGCGCCGAGTGCCTCGACGTCGACCGTGCCGTCCCCCGCATCGGGGATGACCTCGACCGATGCACCGGTACGCCGCGCCAGCTGCAGGAGCGGCAGGACATTGGAGGCGTATTCACTCCCGGACACGAGCATGCGATCACCGGGCTGCAGCGGGTCACTGAAGGCGATGGCCTGGAGGCCGCGGTCCCAGGCGACGGTGGCGGACTCGACCAGCGCGACGCGCTCGATAGGGGCGTTGACCAGCGCACCCACCGATGCATAGACGCCCGCCACGCGATCCCGGGCCTCCGCGTGCGCCTCGTAGCCGCCGATTGCCTCTTCGCGACGCAGGTGATCCACCATCGTGTCGGTCACGATGGCCGGAGGGAGCGCACACCCCGCGTTGTTCAGATGCGTGACATGGGTGCATCCGGGGGTGTCGGCGCGCAGCGCCTCGATATCCAGCACGTCGCGATGCTAG
>CAZLNF010000038.1:0-13144 GCA_964560885.1 uncultured Actinomyces sp.
ACACGCTGTCGCCTGACAATCGCAAGCGCTACATGCACAACTACAACTTCCCGCCGTACTCCACTGGCGAGACGGGCCGAGTTGGCTCGCCCAAGCGTCGCGAGATCGGCCACGGTGCTCTCGCCGAGCGCGCACTCCTTCCGGTGCTCCCCTCGCGCGAAGAGTTCCCCTACGCGATCCGACAGGTGTCGGAGGCACTCGGCTCCAATGGCTCCACGTCGATGGGCTCGGTCTGCGCGAGCACGATGTCGCTCATGGCCGCGGGCGTGCCCCTCAAGGCACCTGTTGCCGGCATCGCCATGGGTCTCATCAGCGGCGATGTCGATGGCAAGACGGAGTACGTCGCCATCACCGACATCCTCGGCGCCGAGGATGCCTTCGGCGACATGGACTTCAAGGTGGCCGGCACGAAGGACTTCATCACCGCCCTGCAGCTGGACACCAAGCTGGACGGGATCCCGGCCTCGGTGCTCGCGGATGCTCTTGATCAGGCTCACGAGGCTCGGCTGACGATCCTCGACGTCATGGGCGAGGCCATCGAAGCTCCGGGTGAGATGTCGCTCTACGCACCGCGGATCATCACGGTCAACATCCCGGTGGACAAGATCGGTGAGGTGATCGGGCCGAAGGGCAAGATCATCAACCAGATCCAGGAGGACACCGGCGCCGACATCACCATCGAGGATGACGGCACGATCTTCATCGGAGCATCCGACGGTGCGGCTGCTGAGGCCGCGCGCGCCAAGATCAACGCGATCGCCAATCCGACCATGCCCGAGGTGGGCGAGCGGTACCTCGGCACGGTCGTGAAGACGACCAACTTCGGTGCATTCGTGTCGCTCATGCCCGGTCGTGACGGACTGCTTCACATCTCCGAGGTCAAGAAGCTCGCTCCGGGCAAGAAGCGCCTCGAGAACGTCGAAGAGGTCCTCAAGGTGGGTGACAAGGTGCAGGTCGAGATCAAGGAGGTCGACCCGCGCGGCAAGCTGTCGCTCGTCCCTGTGCTCGAGGGTGGCGACACCGGGTCGGACGAGGGGGAGTAGTCCTCGCATGACGGCGCGCAGGGCCCGCACCCGCACCCTGCTTGAGGGTGCCGACGGGGCTGTCGTGCGCCGCACCACCCTCCCGAACGGCCTGCGCGTCGTCACCGAATCGGTGCCCGGCGTCCGCTCGGTCTCCTTCGGAGCTTGGATTGGCGTGGGGTCTCGTGATGAGACCCCACGCCAGACCGGCGCCGCACACTTCCTGGAGCACCTGCTCTTCAAGGGCACGGCCACGCGCAGCGCGTGGGAGATCACGGCGCCCATCGAGGCGGTGGGCGGCGAGATGAACGCCTTCACGACGAAGGAATACACGTGCTACTACGCACGGGTGCTCGACGACGACACCGACCTCGCCATCGAGACCGTCTGCGACGTCGTCCTCAACGGCAGACTCGACTCTGCTGACATCGAGGGCGAGCGCGAGGTGATCCTCGAAGAGATCGCCATGAACGACGACGATCCTGGTGACGTCGTCCACGATCTCTACATGCGGACCCACTACGGCGACAGTCCGCTCGGCCGTCCGATTCTCGGCACGCAGGAGTCCCTGGAATCCCTCACTCCGCAGGGCATCCGCAGCTTCTACCGCCGGCACTATGTCGCCCCGAGCATGGTGGTGGCCGCCGCGGGCGCCGTGGATCACGATGAGGTCGTCGCACGCGTACGCGAGGCCTTCCGGGATGCCGACACCCCCGCCGAGCCCGGCTCCGTGCGATCGACCCGACGCGCGCCCGTGGCGCCAGGTCGCGGATCACGCGGCATCACGCACCGGTCCTCCGAGCAGGCGCACCTGGTCCTGGGCCTGGGGGGTATCCGGCGTACCGACGATCGCCGCTACGCCCTCGGCGTGCTCAATGCCGCACTCGGCGGCGGCATGTCGAGTCGTCTCTTCCAGAGCATTCGCGAGGAGCGTGGTCTCGCCTACTCCGTCTACTCCTTCGCCTCGAGCTTCGCTGACACGGGATACACGGGGATCTACGTCGGCTGCCTGCCGGACAAGGTCAGTGACGTGCTCGAGATCACCCACCGGGTGATCGCCGACATGGCCGAGCACGGACTCAGTGACGAGGAGATGTGGCGCGGGCGCGGCCAGTTGCGCGGCAGCGTGGTGCTGGGCCAAGAGGATGCCGGATCACGCATGAGTCGAATCGCCAAGGGCGAGCTCCTCTACGCCGAGCTCCCGTCCATCGACGACATCGTCTCTCGCATCGACGCGGTCACCTCCGAGGACGTCGCCGCACTTGCCAGTGACCTGCTCCGCGAGCCGATCACGTACGCGGCTATCGGCCCCTTCGACGACCTGCCCTGCTGAACGCTCAGTACTTCTTGATCGTCTTGCCCTCGGCGATGGGGCCCCGCTGCGCCAGCTTCACCAACGTCTTGGCGTCCTCGGCGAGCAAGATGCCGGCGGCGACGTCTGCCTCGGCGGCGCTGCGCACCTTGCCCACGTAGTCGGCTGTCGTCGGGTAGAGGCGCTGGATGGTGGTCCGCGCGAAGGGCTTCTGCCAGCCCGTGAGATTGCAGAAGAGCCCACCGGTGCTGAAGGGGCCGTAGGTGGCCACGGGCACGTCCATGCGCGACAGGCGCAGGCCTCCGCGGGCATTGCCCCTGCTGTCACGAGCGACGTCGCCGTCGACGCGCGCGATGCGCTTCACGCTTGCGGGCGCCGTGCCCGTCTCATGCCAACCGGCGAGAGCCTCGAGTGCGCTGTGCCATGCGAATCGGGCTGGGAAGTCGTTGACCCCCATCGAACCCTTCCAGTCGCACGCGGGAGCGAAGCTGAGTCCGTAGTCGCGGGTGAGCACGCCGAGTGCCTGCTCGGCACCGTGCCGGTCATTGTGGGATGAGCCCGCGACCTCCCACATGCGGAATCGATCCGTCGGTGAGTCCGCATCGGGCCGCCAGACCGCGGTGTCCGTCCCTGTGGGCACTCCCGGCGGGTCGGTCTCGGTCTGCAGGTTGATCACGGGCGCGCCCCCGCCGGCAAGGCGGCGCTGGGCCTCGGATCCACTCGTGCTCGGGACGGTGCCGTCGACGGCCGCGGCGTACTGCAGATTCGTCGCCCTCGTCCCGCGGTAGGCGACGAGGAATCCGTCGAAGACCTGGTGACGCGGGTGGATCGCGTTGACGTAGGTCACCGCGTAGCCCGCCATCTGGGATTGCCCGGTGAGGTAGACCGAGGCCACGTCGTAGCCGTCGAGAGGACTTGTGGCACCGCCCTGGGCGAGGAGCGCCCCCACCTGAGAGGTGAGATCCCAGGCGACGGAGGGATCGCGCACGCCGCTGGTGGCATCGCCGACTGCGGCGGGTGTCATGAGGTTGAGGCCCAGGGTCTTGTAGCGATCGGGCTGGCGCTTGAAGCCCGACAGCGCGCGGATCCCGGTCTGCTGGACGGTGACGCCGACGTATGCCCAGCCATCGCGCATGAGGTAGTCGTGGGCTTGCTGCCAGGCGATATCGAGATCGACCATAGCCGTCGTGTTCATCATCTCCACGAGCACGCGGCCGTTGAACTTGGCGGGATCCGACGGCATGCGCACGATGAAGCGACTGCGGTAGGTGCCCTCGGGCGCGGGAGCCACCGTCGTCTCGGTGGACTCCCCGACGTAGGTGTAGACCTGAGGGTTCGACACGGTGACGGTGTACTCGCGCTCGAGGTAGCCGCGCGGCGCGAGCTTCTGCAAGGCACCGGTGAAGATCGGGCCATCGGGCAGTCGCTCCACTGTCGGGAGCGGCACGGTGGAGCGCGGCTCGGCGACGGCGGAGCCGGTGGCTCCCACGAGCAGGCCGGCGACGAGGGCGCTGGAGGAGGCGAGGGCGAGGACGGGCAGTCTCAGGCGCATCGGGTCATCATCCTGGGATGGCGGCTTCGTTGCACCTTCTGGGGCTGGCCCGATACGGCGCGTCGGCGGAGCCTCCCGGCCGGGATGACCCGACTAGGCTGCCTACGTGATCGAGGTCGGGGTCGTCGGCGCCGCTGGGCGCATGGGGTCCGAGGTGGTCCGGGCCGTCGACGCGGCCGATGACCTCCACCTCGCTGCGGCCTTGGATATCGGGGACCCGCTGTCTCGCCTTGAGTCCGCGGGTGTCCAGGTGGCTGTGGACTTCACCACCCCCGAAGCAGTGATGGGCACGCTGCGCCATTGCATCGAGCACGGGATCCATGTCGTCGTGGGCACCACGGGCTTCGATGAGGGGCGCCTGGACGAAGTGCGTGGCCTGCTCTCTTCCCACCCTGGCGTCGGCGTGGTCATCGCCCCCAACTTCGCCCTCGGCGCCGTACTCCTCATGCGCTTTGCGCGCGAGGCCGCGACATACTTCGAATCCGTCGAGATCATCGAGATGCATCATCCCGACAAGTTGGACGCCCCCTCCGGTACAGCCATGCACACCGCAGCAGTGATTGCCGAGGCGCGACGGGCATCGGGTGCCGCTCCTTCACCTGATGCGACGGACCGAGCGGTCGAGGGCGCGCGGGGTGCTGACGTCGCGGGCGTGCGCGTGCACTCGGTGCGGGTGCGAGGTCACGTCGCGCACGAGGAGGTGCTCCTCGGCAATCCGGGCGAGGTGCTCACCCTGCGCCACGATTCGCTCGATCGCGTGTCCTTCATGCCGGGCGTCCTGCTCGCCGTGCGCGCCGTCGGGTCGCGGACGGGCCTCACGGTGGGCCTTGAGCCGCTGCTCGATCGATGACTCCGCGTCGCTGGGCCTGGCTGCTCGCCGCGGCCGTAGCGGCCTATCTCGTGCTCGCCGGCGTGCGCGGCTGGGCGCTGATCACCTCGGGCCAGGTCACCGGCATCCTGCTGGGCGTCGCCGTCTTTGCCCTGCCCGTCGTCGGTGCCTGGGTGGTGTGGCGCGAGATCGCGTTCGGCTACGCCATGCAAGAGATGGGGGCCCAGCTCGCCGCCGAGGGCGACCTGCCCATGGACGATTTCGCACGGATGCCCTCCGGGCGCATCGTGCCGGAGGACGCTCAGCGCTTCCTCGAGGTGGAGCGCGAGCGTGTGGAGGCGCGGCCCGACGACTGGCACTCGTGGTACCGATTCGGCCTCGCCCTCGACGCGGCGCGCGATCGTCGGCGGGCGCGCGCCGCGATGCGCGAGGCGCGCCGTCTCTGGCAGGCGCCCCCGACCTGACCCGGCGGATTCGAGTCTCTCGGCCGGTCCTAGTTGATCTCGCGGAGCCACGTGATCAGGCGATCCCGCGCGGCCTCCCAGGCTTGCGGGCGCAGCCACAGGTCCGGTGATGCCGTCTCGATATGCGTGCCGATCCCCGCGGAGGTGTCGCCGATGAGGCACACGACGATGCGCTCTCCGCTCACGCGTATCGGCAGCCCGAGCCAGCGGGAGCCACGAACCACCGAGATATCGGCGACCGTGGACCAGGGGAGCACCTGCGTGGTGAAGAGCAACGACACCTTGATGCCCCGGTCGTTCACGTAGGTGCCGACGACCCAGGCTCGCGCGAGGAGCGCGATGAGCGGGATGACGATGAGGAGGCAGAGCAGGAGGCTCAGCCAGCCCGGCTGGGTGAGGAGAGTGGCGACGGCGGCGGAGCAGAGGGTGACGACGGCCGCTGTGAGTGCGATGAGGAATCCCCAGCGCCAGGGCCCGCGACCGCACACGCGCATCCACCGTGACTGCACGGCGTCGCCGTCGAGTGGGCCCGGCTCCGCTGCGGGCCACAGGAACCAGAAGACGGGTCGTCTCACGGCAGCCAGCCCAGCGCCCGGATGGCGGCCGTGACCGCCGCCGCGGTGACGATGACGACGAGGAAGGGCGCGCGCAGCAGCAGTGCCACGAACGCGGCCATCACCCCGGGGACTCGCGCGTCGATAGTGATCGTCGTGCCGTCGACGAAGGTCCACAGGCCGATGAGGGCCGAGAGCAGTGCGATGGGGATGAGGATCGTGACGCGGCGCGACAGGGGAGTGTCGAGCCATCGCTGGGGCACGACGTAGCCGATCAGCTTGAGTGCATAGGCCGCCCCGGAGGCGATGAGGATGGTGGGCCACATCAGGCCTCCACCTCCCGTGCGCGCGCACCGAGGGCGAGTCCCACCACGATGCCCGCGGCGCCGCCCATGAGGACGGGCAGGCCGGCGCCGATAAAGGGGGACAGTGCAACCGCGGACACCAGCGAGACGATGGCCACAGCTCGCATCGGCCAACTCGTGAGGCGCGGCCAGACGAGCGCGAGAAAGGCGGCAGGGGCTGCGGCGTCGAGCCCGAGGACATCGGGGTCCTCGAGCATCCCGGCTCCCAGGGATCCGATGAGGGTGCCGAGATTCCACAGGACATAGATCGCAGCAGCGGTGGACCAGAAGGCCAGTCGTGCGGAGTCGCGGTCCTTCTCGTACCTCGCCGCCATGCCGGTGGACTCGTCGATCGTCGCCTGCGCTGCCACGAGGCGTCGAAGCCCGCGCGCTTCGAGCACGGGGGCCATCGCGACGGCATAGAAGGCGTTGCGCGTGCCAACCAGAGTGGACGTGGCGATAGCAACGATGGCACTCCCGCCGGAGGCGACCACGGCGATGAGCGCGAATTGAGATGCGCCGGTGAACATCAGCAGGGAGAGTGCCTGCGCCTGCCATGCGCTCAGTCCCGCCGCGACGGCAAGTGCGCCGAAGGAGATCGCGTAGACCCCGGTGCCCAGCCCCAGCGCGAGAGCATCCCCGACGATCGCGCGGCGCTGCTCCATGGTCACCGGGCAGCCTCGATGATCTCCGTGACGCGATCGCGCACTCGTTCGGCATCGCCCGCGATGAGCGCGATGCGCGTGCGCCGCTCGAGCACATCGTCTGTGTCGAGAGCGCCCTCGCAGGCGACCGCGTGCACCACCTCTACGCCGAGGACGGGCACGCCCGGGGCGAGGGGGTCCAGGAGATCCGGGTCGTGCTCCGCATAGGCCGCGACCCGGCTCGCTTCGGATCCGTACCGCTGGACCAATCGCCGGGGCACGGTCGGTGACGTCGCACCACGCGAGGTCGACGAAGGCGCTCCGACAAGGGGCAGCGTCGTGGTGCGGCACGCGGCCTGGGGGATCGGGAGTGCATCGACGGCGTCCTGTGCCATCCGCCGATAGGTGGTCAGCTTGCCGCCCGTGATCACCACGTGGCCTTCGGGGCGGCGCTCGACAAGGTGGCGCCGGGAGATGTCAGCAGTGCTGAGGGAGTCGGTGGTGCCGACGAGCGGGCGGAGGCCGGCGTAGGTGCCGAGTACATCGCTGGCGTCCAGGGGTCGCTCCAGTGCCGTGGAGAGGTGGTCGAGGATCCAGGTGACATCGCCCTGCGGCGCGAGCGGGACGTCGGCGATGGGGCCGGGCACGGGCTCATCGGTGATCCCGGCGATGACCGGACCGTCGAGGGTGGGGAGGGCGAAGACGTAGCGACCTCGTTCGCCGCTCACGGGGACGGTGAGCGCCGCGCGGGGGAATCCGAGGGCTTCGGGCCGCAGGAGCACGTGAGAGCCGCGCGAGGCAGTGAGCGGTGTCTGCGGATCGAGCTCCTGCGTCCACACACCCGCTGCCACGATGACGTGCTTCGCGCTCAGGTCCCACTCAGCGCCTTCGCGGGTGCGGATGCGTGCGCCCGCGCCCGTCACCTGCGAGGCCGATGCCCGCGTGATGATGCGGGCGCCGTAGCGGGCCGCAGTGCGCGCGACGGCGACGGTGAGACGCGCATCATCGACCAGCTGGCCATCCCAGTGCACCGTGGCGCCGGTGAGTCCGCTGGCACCGAGCGCAGGCACCAGTCGCCGCGCCTCATCGGCGGTGATGGTCCGCGGCCGCGGCAGGACGCCTCGCGGCGTACCGGCGGCGGAGCGCAGCAGGTCGGCAGCGCGCAAGCCTGCCCGCACGAGTGTCCGCTGCTTCGGATCGCTGTCGAAGGGCATGACATGCGGCAGCGCACGTGTGAGATGAGGTGCGATTGTCGTCATGAGCCGTGAACGCTCGACGGCGCTCTCCCAGGCGACCGCGACGTCCCCGTGTGCGAGGTAGCGCAGGCCGCCGTGCACGAGCTTGCTCGACCACCGCGAGGTGCCGAACGCCAGGTCGTGCGCCTCGACGAGGACGACGTCGAGGCCGCGGCTCGCGGCGTCCAGGGCCACGCCGCACCCGGTGATGCCACCCCCGATGACAAGGAGGTCGGGGACGTGGCCGCCGAGCAGCAGGTCGATCTCCTGGAGCCGCCGCTGGGCGTCGAGATCAGCGGAGGGGACGGGCACGGGCACAGTCTGCCCGGTCGTCGATGCCAGACTGAGGCCGTGCCTGCCGCAGAGGAATCGATCGCCCGCTGGGGCGGACCCTCGGATGCCCCCGAGCTCTCGCCTCGGATCCGCGACTACCTCACCCACCAGGTGGGTGTTGCGCGGCCGTGGCCGGCGGCCGACCCGGCCTCGTGGCAGGTGCCACCGTCACGGATCAGCTCCGCCGCCGTCCAGGCGCTGCGCGCAGCAGTCGGCGATGACCACGTCAGCGATGCGCGCGCCGAGCGACTCGCGGCCATGGGCGGCGCGGCGTTCATCGACTATGCGCGGCGCCGATCGGGAGTCGTCGACGACGTCCCTGACGTGGTGGTCCGCCCGGCAAGTCACGACGAGGTGATGGGCGTCCTGGCGGTGGCACGCGACCATGGTGTCGCTGTCGTACCCGTGGGTGGCGGCACGTCGGTCGTCGGTGGCCTGCGCAGCGAGACGCCCCGCATCGCGATCGAGTTGGGTCGACTCGGCCGCCTGCTGCACCTCGACGAAGTCTCCGGATTGGCGACCGTGGGACCGGGCGTGACGGGGCCTGTCCTCGAGGCTCTCCTGCAGGCGCGGGGATTCACGCTGGGACACCTCCCGCAGTCCTTCGAGCGCGCGACGATCGGCGGGTACGCCGCGACGCGATCGGCGGGCCAGGCATCGACCGGCTACGGCCGCAGCGACGACATGGTCGAGTCCCTGCGCGTCGCCACTCCCGAGGGCACGCTGGAACTCGGCAGAGCACCTTCCACGGCGGCGGGGCCGGACCTGCTCGGCCTCCTGCTGGGCAGCGAGGGCGCCTTCGGCGTCATCACGCGGGTCGGACTGCGTGTCCGTCGCCTCCCGGAGCATCGGGTCTACGACGCCCTCGTCCTCCCCGGGTTCGCGGCCGGGGTCGAGGCCTTCCGCGATGCGGTGCAGTCGCGTGCGACCGCCGATGTGATGCGCCTGTCGGATGAAGCCGAGACGGCAACGACGCTCCTCATGTCGGGTCCCCAGGGTCTCGCGGGTGCCGCTCTCGAGCGCTACCTCCGCGCGCGCGGGGTGGACCTCTCCAGTGCGTCATTGGCGATCCTCGGCTGGGAGGGAACCGATCGCGAGCTCGTGCGTGCGCGGCGCGCAGCTACCTTGAGGGCGCTTCGCCGTCACGGCGCCGTGTCGCTGGGCCATGGACCCGGCGAATCATGGCGGCGCCATCGCTTCGATGGCCCCCACCTACGCGACGCGCTGATGGACGCGGGCTATCTCGTCGAGACCCTCGAGACGGCGACGCACTGGTCGGGATACCTCGGGTTGCACTCCGATGTCACCGCCGCGCTGCGCGAGTCGCTGGGGCCGCGCCCCGGTCCCTACGTCATGTCGCACCTCTCCCACTCCTACGAGACGGGTGCATCGCTCTACACCACCGTAATCGCTGTGGTGGACCGCCAGGATCCCGTGGCGCAGTGGCAGCGCGCTAAGTCGGCGACGTCCGACGCGCTCATGGCGGCGGGCGCCACCATCACCCACCACCACGCGGTGGGGCGCGACCACGCCCCCTGGCTGACGCAGGAGGTTGGCCCCGTCGGGATGTCGGTCCTGCGGGCCACGAAGCGTGCCGTCGATCCCGAGGGTCTGCTCAATCCCGGTGTCCTCTTCGGCGACGGGGAGGCGCGCTGACCGGAGGTGCTGAGGAACGGCCACGGCCATGTCCTTGCCAGGACTGGTCAGACTCCGGTCAAATGAGGTGCTTGGCAGTTGATGTGCTTGGCAGCTTCGGGGGGGCTGCCAAGCCGCCCGGATAGGGCTTCAGGAGCCGTCGGACCCTTCCTCATCGGCGATGATCGTGACGAGGCGCACCTCGCGGAGCAGGCTGTCGCCGATCTCGCGGTCGCGATACGCGGTGTCCGGCCCCCATCCAGCGGACTGCAGGAATCCACGTCGCGCCTCATCCGCCAGGGGCACCCAGGTGACGGCCTCGCGGTGTCCGCCCGCGATGAGGTGATCGACGCTCGCCTGGAGGAGTCGCGAGCCATGTCCCTGCCCCCAGTGCGCCGGGTCCACGACGAGGAGGCTGATCTCGCCGGCTCCTGCGGCGTCGGGGTCGACCGCGGGCCCGACCGCGGCGGCACCCACGACGCCGGAGTCGGCGTCGAGTGCGACCAGCAGGCGGTGAGGGCCTGGCTGCAGGAGTGCTCGACCCCACTCCCACGCGATCTCGTCGGCATCCAGGCCCTGCAGCACCTCCTCGGGCAGCACCCCGGCGTACGCCGAACGCCAGGCGGCCACCTGCGCACGCGCCACGTCGTCGACATCGGAGGTGCGGGCGAGGCGCACGGAGTCAGGGGGTGACTGCGACATGCCTCCTGCCTACCACCGACGCGGAGACTCGGCATGGGTAGGGTCCGATGCGGGAGGTCAGGTGTCCGAGTCAGAAGCGATCGAGTTCCGCAGCGATGTGACCGTGGAGCTCGTCAAGGCCACCGCACGCGACTCGGACGTCATCTGGGCCGCTCGGGTGTCGACCAAGGGCGAGCAGTCGCTCGATGACGTCGATGGGGATGCCGCGGCGGCGCGGGGTCTCATCAACTACCTCATGCGTGATCGCCACGGCACGCCCTTCGAGCACACCTCGCTCACCTACTTCATCTCTGCTCCGATCTTCGTCTTCCGCGAGTTCATGCGTCACCGCATCGCGTCGTATAACGAAGAGAGCGGTCGCTACCGCGAGCTGCGCCCTGTCTTCTACGTCCCCGGTCCCGAGCGTCGGCTGGTGCAGCAGGGCAAGCCCGGAGCGTATGAGTTTGTCGAGGGGACGCCGGAGCAGCACGCCATCGTCGTCGAGCAGACGGAGGCCTCATGCCGCGCTGCCTATGCGGCGTATCAGGAGATGCTCGCGGCTGGCGTAGCACGCGAGGTGGCTCGGATCGTCCTGCCCGTGGGCACCTACTCCTCGATGTACGTCACCATGAATGCCCGGGCGCTGATGAACTTCCTCTCGCTGCGCACCAAGCATCCCGATAGCCACTTCCCGTCGTTCCCGCAGCGCGAGATCGAGATGGTCGCCGACCTCATGGAGTCGGAGTGGGCCGCGCTCATGCCGATCACGCACGAGGCCTTCGTGGCCAGCGGCCGCGTGGCGCCGTAGCGGTAGCCTGTCGCCATGCCCGTGCCCGCCACCGGACCCGTCGGAGTCGTGCTCACGGCGATGGCGACCCCGTTTGCCGACGATGGCTCGCTGGATGTCTCTGGCACGCAGCGACTTGCGGAGCACCTCGTCGATGACCTCGGCAACGACGGCCTCGTGGTCAATGGCACGACGGGCGAGTCGCCGACCACGACTGATGACGAGAAGGCCACGATCATCCGCGCCGTCAAAGAGGCTGTCGGTGACCGCGCCCGCGTCATCGCGGGCGTCGGCACATACGACACGGCGCACTCGGTGCACCTGGCGCGCGAGGCTGCCGCTGCAGGCGCCGACGCCCTCCTCGTCGTGACGCCCTACTACAGCCGCCCCCCGCAAGAGGGCCTGCTCCACCATTTCCGCACCGTGGCGGATGCCACAGAGCTGCCCGTCGTGACCTACGACATCCCCAAGCGCACCGGAGTCGCGATTGAGGTCGACACCCTCGTGCGCCTCGCTGAGCATCCCCGGATCGTGGCCAACAAGGACGCCAAGGGGGACCTCGAGGCAGCCCAGTGGGCCATGGCGCGCTGCGACCTGGGCTGGTACTCCGGTGACGACATCCTCAACCTCCCGCTCCTGTCAGTCGGCGCCAACGGCTTCATCTCGGTGGTGGGTCATCTCGTCGCGGATCGCATCCGCGCGATGGGTGAGGCCTTCCACTCCGGCGATGTGTGCGGCGCAATCGCCATCAACCGCGCGCTGCTGCCCGTCTACTCCGGCATCTTCCGCACTCAGGGCGTCATCCTCACCAAGGCCGCATTGCGACTGCAGGGATTGCCGGCGGGCCCGGTGCGCTCACCTCTTGTCGACGCGACCGCGGACCAGATCGGGCAACTCGAGCGTGACCTGCGTGAAGGCGGAGTAGACCTGTCATGAGCCACGCTCACCCTGAGTTGCCCGCCCCGCCGCCCCTTCCCGAAGGGGCGATGCGCATCGTCGCGCTCGGCGGACTGGGCGAGATCGGCCGCAACATGACCGTCTTCGAGTACGCCGGTCGCCTGCTCATCGTCGACTGCGGTGTGCTTTTCCCCGAGGAGTCGCAGCCCGGTATCGACCTGATCCTCCCGGACTTCTCCTACATCGAGGACCGGCTCGACGATGTCGACGCCATCGTCCTCACGCACGGCCACGAGGACCACATCGGGGCGCTGCCCTTCCTCCTGCGCCAGCGGGCGGACATCCCGCTCTACGGCTCGCGACTCACCCTGGCCTTTGCCGAGGCCAAGTTGCGCGAGTCGCGCATCAAGCCGGTCGTGCACGTCGTCACCGAGGGGGAGCGCCTGACGGTGGGCCCCTTCGACCTGGAGTTCCTCGCGGTCAACCACTCGATCCCCGACGCCCTGGCGGTCGCCATCCGCACCCCGGCGGGACTTGTGCTGCACACCGGCGACTTCAAGATGGACCAGTTGCCGCTCGACGGTCGCGTCACCGACCTCAATGGCTTCGCACGACTCGGCGACGAGGGCGTCGACCTCTTCCTCGTGGACTCCACCAATGCCGAAGTCCCTGGCTTCATCCCGAGCGAGCGCGAGATCTCACCGGTGCTGGACAAGGTCTTCGACCGTGCTCGCGGCCGCGTGATCGTCGCATCCTTCGCCTCCCACGTGCACCGGATCCAGCAGATCATCGACGCCGCTGCCGAGCACGGCCGCAAGGTGGCCTTCGTCGGGCGCTCGATGGTGCGCAACATGG
>CAZLNF010000039.1:0-13065 GCA_964560885.1 uncultured Actinomyces sp.
GCGAGCCGGACCAGCGCCGGCTGGAGATCAGCCCGCGCGGTCTGTATCGCCTCAGGCCCCAGCCCCGCAGAGGCGAGCAGCCAGGGTTCGAGCACGAGCCAACCCACCATGAGGGCCACCGCCTGCGAGGCGCGCAGCGCTGCCGTCTCGTCGTCCATGCCGAGCGTGTCGCGGCCCAGTCCGCTCAGGTAGGCCACGATCGGGAAGCGTGCCTGGAAGCCTTCCGGCGCCGCATCGTCGAGCACCACCCGCGTGAGCACGCGCACGTGCCTGCGCACGCGACCATCCTCGGCATCGATGACCGCATCCACCCCGCGCTCCCGGATAGCCGCGGCACTCTCGTCAGCAAGGCGCTCGAGCACGGCCTGCACCAGCCCGGCCTTGCTTCCGAAGTAGTGATGCACGAGTCCGTGGTTTACTCCCGCTCGCTCGGCGATGGCCCTCACGGACACGGCGTTGGGGCCGACCTCCTCGAAGAGGACCGCCGCCGCGCCTACGAGAGCGTCCTCGCTGGCGGCGCGACCTCGTAGAGCAGTGCTCATGCGACGCACTCTAGACGCCGATTAGACGATGTTCCGCTCGGGGCGCAACTGCCCACTAGCGAATCGCTCCACGTCGAGCGGGCTTACGTCGATGAAGGGTTCGCGGCCGAGATAGAGGTCACGCAGGATCTCACCGACGGCGGGACCCTGGAGGAAGCCGTGACCCGAGAAGCCCGTGGCGTAAAGGAAACGGGCCACCTTCGCAGACTCGCCCAGGAGCGCATTGTGATCAGGCGTGACCTCGTAGAGTCCGGCCCAACCACTGCGCACCCCGAGCTCCAGGAGTCCTGGAGCTCGGTACTCAGCGAGCTCAGCCAGCCGCTCGGGGAAGTCTGCGTCGCGACCGATGTCGAAGCCCGGCTCGGCGTCCTTGCGCGAGAAGCCGGTGAGGATGCCGGGACCCTCGCGATGCCAGTAGAGGCTGGTCGCATAGTCGATGGTGAACGCCGTCTCGAAGGGTTCGGCAAGGGGCTCGGTGATGAGGAGCTCCCGCTTGTACGGCGTCACGGGGAGTTCCACCCCGACGTAGGCCGCGATCTCCGGAGACCAAGCACCGGCGCAATCGATGACGCACCCGGTCGCCACCACGCCATCGGTGGTCTGTACCGAGGTGATCTCGCCCCCCGCAGACGCGATTCCCGTCACGGCGACCCCGGTGCGCACGGTCGCTCCAAGGCGACGGGCGCCGGTGGCATAGCCGAGCACGACCGACTCCGGAGTGCAGTGACCGTCATGGGGCGACCACGCCGCAGCGAGGACCCCCTCCGGATCGAGCAGCGGCGAGAGTCGGCACGCCTCGTCCACGTCGACCATGCGCGACTCCACGCCCAGGGAGTTCTGCAACGCGACCGAGGCCGTGAAGAGCTCGACGTCCTCGGGGCGGGTGAGCACGAAGAGGTAGCCACTGCGATGCAGGTCGATCTCCTGCCCGGGCCGCTGCGGGAAGTCCGCGAAGAGATCAAGCGAGCGCTTGCCCAGCATGATGTTGAGTTCGTCGGAGAAGTTGGCGCGCACTCCCCCGGCCGCCTTGGAGGTGGAGCCGCCCGAGAGTTCGCCACGCTCGACGAGGACCACGCTCACACCCGCCTCGGCAAGGTGGAAGGCAGCCGAGGCACCCATGACGCCGCCGCCCACGACGACGACATCAGCTCGGTCCGGCAGGCTCACAACCGGAAGCCGGGGTCGAACGGCAGCTCAGCCACGTCCATCTGGGCCTTCTGCAGCTTGCCGCTGTAATCCCAGTTCATGGACTGCCAGCGAGTGAACTGGTCGAGGACCCAGATGCCGCTCTGTCGCGAGCCATTGCCACTCAGTCCATTGCCGCCGAAGGGCAGGTGCGCCTCCGCACCGGAGGTGGAGTTGTTGACCGAGACCATGCCGGCCGAGATGCCCTGACGGAAGCGCCACACGGACTTGGGGTCGGAGGTGTAGATCGCACACGACAGGCCGTAGCCGTGACCATTCGCGAGTTCGATGGCCTCGTCAAGGGTGTCGAAGACCCCCATGGTGACCAGCGGGCCAAACGTCTCGGTGTCATAGAGGGCATCACCGGGGCGCACGCCATCGACGATCGTCGGATGCGCAAACCACCCCGCGTCAGGATCGCCGACGAAGCCCCTGCGCGGATTGTGCGAGGTGATCCGGCCGATGCCCGTGGACCCATAGACGGTCTGGTGGTCCTGGATGAGGCCGAGATTCTTCTCGTGAGTGAGGAGGTACTTCTCGTCGATCATCGGGCCGTAGAGCACCGCCTCGAACGGGTCTCCGACGACAGCGTTCTCCACGGCGTGCACGAAGCGCTCGCGCACCTGGTCGTAGATGTCTCGGTGCACCCACAGGGTGCCAAGCGAGGTGCAGCGCTGACCGGCCGTGCCGAATCCGGCGAAGAGCGCGCCTTCGACGACGAGATCGATATCGGCGTCGGGCATCACGACCATGGGGTTCTTGCCACCGAGCTCGAGGCACGGCGACTGGAGGTGGCGACCCGCGAGCTCGCTCAGGCGGCGTCCCACCTCGGTGGAGCCCGTGAAGCCGATCTTCTGGACGAGCTTCTTCTGCAGGGCGGCCTCGAGGCCGTCGTATGTCGCGGGGCCGTCGGCGACGACGACCTTGAGCACGTCGCGCGGCACGCCCCCGGCGTAGAAGATCTCAGCCATGGCCTGGGCGATGGCCGCCGTCTGCTCCGCGGGCTTCCACACGATCGTGTTGCCCGTGACAAGCGCGGGCACGATGTACCACGACGGCACCGCAGCAGGGAAGTTGCCGGCCGTGATGATCATCGCGGTGCCGACAGGCATGCGGAAGGTGAAGAGCTGCTTGTCGGGCATCTCGCTGGGCACGGTCTGGCCGTAGAGCCGACGACCCTCACCGAGGAAGAAATCGCACGTGTCGATGACTTCCTGCACGTCGCCCAGCGCCTCGGCGTACACCTTGCCCATCTCGCGCGTGACGAGACGCGACAGTGCCTCCTTGTTGGCTTCGAAGAGGCGGCCGACCTGCGCGATGACGCGACCGCGCGCGGGTGCGGGCACCGCAGCCCAACCCGCTTGGGCCGCATGCGCGGCCTCGCATGCAGCGAGCACATCAGCGCTCGTCGCAAGGGAGAACTCGGTGACGATGTCATCGAAGTGGGCGGGATTGCGCGAGGAGTAGGTGGCCATGGCCCGATCCTCCCACTCGCGGCACCAGGGCCGGCCCCGAGGGAGGCCCACCTGATCGGCGGGCACTCTGAGAGGCTGGTGCCGTGAGCGAGCAGCGCACCGTCGGCACCGCGATCCTCGAGATGATGGCCGCGCAAGGAGTGGACACGGTCTTCGGCCTGCCCGGCGTGCACAACCTGGCCTTCTGGTCCGCTGAGCCCGACAGCGGGGCCTCCGTGCGGATCGTCGGCGTACGGCACGAGCAGGCCTGTGTCTACGCCGCAGACGGCTACGCCCGTGCGACGGGACGCCTCGGAGTGGCGCTCACGACGACGGGACCGGGTGCCATCAATGCGCTCGCCGCCTTCGGCGAGGCGGCAGTGAGCGGGGTGCCCGTCCTCCTCATCTCCAGCGACGTGTCGACGGCCCTGCGCTCTCCCGAAGGGCCGCGCGGCATCCTCCACGAGATGGGCGACCAGGCTGCTCCGTTCGCCGCACTGGATCGACCCGCACGCACGGTGACCTCCGCCGCCGAGGCACTCACCGCCGTGGCCGAGTCGATGTCACTCGCGATGTCGGCCCCTCGCGGACCGGCGTACGTCGGCATCCCCTCCGACATCCTCAATGCGCCCTGGGAGGGTCCGCTCCCCACAGTGCCGGCGACATGCTCAGTGTCGCCCGTGGAGATGGAGGCCCTCGCCGACCTCGTCGGCGCATCACCCCGAGTCGTCATCTGGTCCGGCGGCGGAGTCGCGCAGAGTGGCGAGCAGGGACATGCGGCCCTTCAGTCCCTCGCCGAGCGGCTCGGTGCACCGGTTGTCACGACGTACGCTGGCCGGGGTGTCATGGCGGGGCATCCGCTCGCCATCGAGACCTCGACGCACGAGCCGGAGGTCGAGGCACTCATCGGCAGCGCCGACCTCCTGCTGGTCGTCGGCAGCGGATTCGACGCGATGCACACGAAGAACTGGAAGATGGCCCTGCCCGCGCGGCGGGCCGCGATCTCCCTCGGGGCCGAGATTGGCCGCACCATCGACTGGGATGTCCTCATCCAGGCCGACGTGGTCTCGGCCATCGACGCCCTGCTCCTCAACCTGCCGACGGAGCCGCGGGAGTCCTGGGCGCCCACCGACCTGCGCGATCGAGTGCAGGCTCGACTGCGCAGCGACGAGCGCACGCTGCCGGCGGTCGAATTCGTCTCGGCGATCGACTCATGGCCGGCGCAGGGCGCCATCGTCACCGACATGTGCATCCCCGGCTATTGGACGAGTAGCCATGGGCGCCAGCCCCGGCCACGACGCCTCCTCAACCCGGTGGGCTGGGGCACGCTGGGATACGCACTGCCCGCGGCGATCGGTCCTGCCGCTGCTGGCATCCCCACTCTGGCAGTCTGCGGCGACGGCGGCCCGATGTTCGCGCTCGGAGAGCTCGCTTCCCTGGTGCAGGAGCGGCTGCCCGTCACGCTGCTCGTCGTCGACGACGGCGGCTACGGGATGCTGCGCTTCGATCAACAGGTCTTCGGGCATCCGGAGCGCGGGGTCGACCTGGTCACTCCCGATTGGCAGATGCTCGCCGGATCCTTCGGCATCGCCTTCGCGGAGGTGGGCAACGCGGACGAGTTGCGCACGGCGCTCGCTGATGCAGCCGCTCGCCCCGGGCCCACGCTCATCCTGCAGCGCACGCTCTTCTACCCCCCCGCATCCACCAGCCCGCGTTGGTTTGAGTCCGCGGTCGGACCGCGCGAGACCGCCTAGCCGCGTCGGCCGATGATCAGATCGGCGACCAGCCCGGTCCAGCCGGTCTGATGCGAGGCGCCGAGCCCGGCACCGTTGTCACCGTGGAAGTACTCGTAGAAGAGCGGGTCGTGCCAGCGGGGATCGGTCTGGAAGCGCTCCGATCCGCCGAACACCGGTCGAGTGCCGTCCGGTGCCTCCTCAAAGACCGAGATGAGTCGCCGCCTGATCTCTGCCGCAACCTGCTCGAGATTCATCATCACCCCGCTGCCCGTGGGGCACTCGACGGTGAACTCATCCCCGAGATAGAGGTGATAGCGCTCAAGCGCCTCGATGACGAGGTGGTTGATGGGGAACCACACGGGCCCGCGCCAATTGGAGTTGCCACCGTAGATCGGCGTCGTGGACTCGGCCGGCTCGTAGTCGATGCCGTACTCCTGACCATCGACATTGATCTGGTACGGCGCTCCCTCAAGTCGCTTCGACACCGATCGGAGACCGTACGGAGACAGCATGGAGTCCTCGCTCAGCACCTCGAGGAGCACGCGGCGCAGTCGGTCGGGGTCGACCACCGTGAGCAGCGCCTTGTTGCCGTCATCGTCATGCCGCAATTGGAGGAAGCCGGTGCTGTGGGTCGTCCCATTGGCATCGCGGTCGAGTCCACGCCTGCGCAGGAAGTCGGCCAGCCGCTGCTGATAGCGCGGTGAAGCCGCGAATCGGGATCCCTGGTCGATGAAGGCTCCGGCGAGCACCGGGATGACGCCGACGAGCGAGCGCACACGAATCGGCTCGCGGGTGCCGTCGGGGCGCACGAGCTGGTCGTAAAAGAAGCCGTCCTCTACGTCGAAGAGCCCGACAGTGGCCATGCCATCCGTGATGGTCGCGAAGTGCTCCAGGAACTTCAGCGCCATGGGCGCATAAGCGTCGTCGTGGGGCGCGAGCCGGATGGACATGCGCAGCATCATGAGCGCGTAGAAGGCCATCCAGGACGTGCCGTCCGCCTGCTCGATGACGTATCCCTCGGGCAGGTGCGACCGATCGATCGGGCCGATGTTGTCCAACCCCAGGAAGCCGCCCTCGAAGACGTTATTGCCCTCCTGATCGACCTTGTTGACCCACCAGGTGAAGTTGATGAGCAGCTTCTGGAACACGCGCGCAAGGAAGTCGACGTCACGCGATCCGTCGATCTCGAAGACGCGGATCGCCGCCCACGCATGGACGGGCGGATTGACATCGTCGAAGTTCCATTCGTACGCCGGCAGGGCACCACTGGGGTGCATGTACCACTCGCGCAGCATGAGGAGGAGCTGGTACTTCGCGTACTCGGGATCAATGTGCGCGAAGACCACCGTGTGGAAGGCCAGGTCCCAGGCCGCGAACCAGGGGTACTCCCAGGAGTCGGGCATGGACATCACGTCGTAGGCGTCGAGATTGCGCCATCGGCCGTTGCGACTCAGCGCATGCCCGGGCGGCGGTGGTGGCTCGGTCGGATCACCGTCCAGCCAACGCGATACGTCGTAGCGGAAGAACTGCTTGCACCAGATCATCCCCGCGAAGGCGCGGCGCATGATGTCGGCCTGATCGGCCGTCGCATGCGGGGGCGTCAGGTCGGCGTAGAACTCATCCGCCTCGCGCTGGCGCAGGGCCATGAGATCGTCGAATCGGGACTCGGCCCAGCCCGCATCGGGGTGGTCGCCCTCACTCGGGGACCACAGGCGCAGGCGCACCTCGACCGTCTCGCCCGGCGGCACGGTGAGCGCGTAGTGCCAGGAGCACTTGCTGCCCTGATGGTTGGGGTTGACCGTCGCTGCACCGTGGACGATGTGGTCATTGATCCCGTCCTTGGGATACGGGCGTTCGAGCGGGGTGCCGAAGACCCGCTCGGTGTTGGTCCGGTTGTCGCAGAAGAGTGCCTCGGGTGCGCTGCCGTCGGAAGCGGGTGCGGCGTCGAGGTGATAGGTGCCGAGCCGCCAGTGGTCGGCGACGATGCTGCCCGCATCCAGCGCAAACTGCGGCACAGGGCGGTCCTTGCCCCACGACCACGTGTCGCGGAAGATCGCCGTCGGCAGGAGGTGCAGCGTGTCAGTCTCCGGTCCGGCATTGGTCACGCGGATCCTGATCGCGGTGTCGGTGGGGTCGTTCTTGGCATAGGCGACGTCGACGATCCAGTAGCGATCCTCGTCGAAGGCTCCCGTGTCCAAGAGCTCGAACTCCGGATCCTGGCGCGTGCGCGCGCCGTTGACGGCCACGAGTTGGTCGTAGGGGAAGGCAGCCTGCGGATAGTGGTAGTGCGCCCGCAGCCACGCGTGCGAGGGAGTGGCGTCGTCGTACCACCAGTAGTCCTTGGCATCCTCGCCGTGATTGCCCTGCCAGCCATCGAGGCCGAAGAAGCGCTCCTTCAGGTGACTGTCGCGGCCATTCCACATGGCCAGGGAGAAGGCGAGGTCCTGGTGCAGGTCGCAGAAGCCGAGGATGCCGTCCTCGCTCCAGCGGAAGGTGCGTGACCGGGCCGCGTCGTAGGGGAGGTACCTCCACGCGTCACCGTCAGCGGAGTAGTCCTCACGCACGGTCCCCCAGGCGCGCTCGGCGAGGTAGGGGCCCCAGAGGTACCACGGACCCGCCTCCTCCGGTCCGAATCGGTAGTCACCGCAGTCAGCCATGCGCTCGCGCTCACCAGTCACCCTCCGATCCTGCCCTGGACGGGGGTAGCGTGGGCCACTGACCTGCAGGTTCGAAGGAGTGCCATGGGCCGCCCTCTCAAGATCGTCACCGCGCTGGTGGCTGCCCTCGTGCTGAGCTCGGGCGTCGGCATCGCCTCGGCATCGCCCCTTCCCCGCGACCTCCCCCTCGTCTACGGCGACCGAGGCGACACCGTCCACAAGGCGCACTACCGCCTCAACTGGCTCGGCTACGACCTGCGCACGAAGGAGGTCGACAACGACTTCTTCGGCCGCTCGACGAAGGCCGCCGTCAAGAGCTTCCAGCGCAAGTTCTTCCTGCCCATCAATGGCAAGCTCAACAAGGACACCTGGAAGATGCTCGACAAGGTCGGTGACGACGTCGGCGAGTTGCCCAAGGCATGCCTTGAGGAGCGTCAGGTCCTGTGCATCGACAAGACGTCGAAGCTCTTGCGCTACGTCCTCAAGGGCAAGGTGGTGCAGACGCTCGATGTGCGCTTCGGTGTGCCCGGACTCGATACGCCGACAGGCACCTACCGCGTCTGGTACAAGGACCGCTACGCCACCTCGGGCATCAACGGACCTGACGAGCCGCGCGCACCCATGCCCTACGCGATGTTCTTCAATGGCGACATCGCGGTCCACTACTCCCCGACCTTTGCGGCCAGCGGCTACTACCCGGGCGGTGGCTCCCACGGCTGCGTGAATGTTGCCGACCTCAAGGGCGTCTCGTGGCTCTTCGATCAGATCCCTGTCGGCACCCCCGTCCATGTGTACTGGAGTTAGCGGCGCGTGACCGCTCGCGTTGTCCTTCTCGGGTACGGCCTCGCCGGTCGCGTCTTCCATGCGCCGCTCATCGGGGCGGAGCCGGGCCTCGAGCTTGCCGCGGTTGTCACGGCGAATCCGGAGCGCCAGGCGCAGGCGCGCGCGGATCTGCCCGGCGTGGACATCCTCTCCACGGCCGAGGAGGCGTGGGCCTACGACGCTGATCTCGCTGTCATCGCCACGGCCAATTCCGCTCACGTCCCGCAGGCGACGGCCGCACTCAGCGCCGGCATGCACGTCGTGGTCGACAAGCCCCTCGCGGGCTCCGCGAGCCAGGCGCAGGCGCTCATCGACCTCGCGGCCGCGCAGGGCCGGCAACTCCACGTCTTCCAGAACCGTCGCTGGGATTCCGAGATCCTCACCGCGCGCAGCGCCATCGACGACGGCTTGATCGGATCGCCGCACCGTCTCGAGTCACGCTTCGAGCGGTGGCGACCCACGCCCAAGGGCGGCTGGCGGGAGGAGGGGCCGGCCGAAGACCTTCCCGGCCTGCTCTATGACCTCGGCGCGCATCTCGTCGACCAGGCACTGCACCTGCTCGGACCCGTGGATCGGGTCTTCGCGAGCGTACGTCGCGTGCGAGCGGGCGTCACGGCCGACGACGACACCCAGATCCTCCTCGAGCACGTGTCCGGCGCCGTGAGCATTCTCAGCGTGAGCTCTGCGTCCGCCTTCAGCGGCCCGCGACTGCGCCTGCTGGGGACGGGAGGCGGGCTGTGGATCGACAGCCTCGATACGCAAGAGGATGCCCTGCGGGCGGGCCGCTTGCCCGGGGACGAGCGATGGGGCGTGGAGGCCGACGACGCGCTCATCGTCACGGGCACCGAGCCACCCCGGCCGCTCCCGCGCGAACGCGGCAACTGGGCGGCGTACTACCGGGGGGTCGCTGCTTCACTCCGCGGGGAGAGCGCACCTCCCGTGGACCCGCGCGATGTCGTCCAAGACCTGCGGGTCATCGAGGCTGCCCAAGAGTCCGGTCGAAGCGGCATCGCCGTGGTGCTCGATCCCCCCGCCGCTCACGTCCAGTGACGGCGGCTTCTAGCTGGCCGCGCTATCGCGCAGCATGCCCACCGGATCCTCGAGTAGGGCGCTGAAGGCAAGTTCGGACGCGCCGATCAGCGGCGCGTCTCCACCCAGCTCAGACGACGTGATGCGCACGAGGTCACGTGCTGCCGGCAGCGCGGTCGCCAATTGCGCGAGCACCCGATCCCCGGCGACGGCGTACACGACGCCCAGGTGACCACCCAGGACGATCGACTGGGGGTTCAAGGTGTTGACCAAGTTGACCAGGCCCATGCCCAGCCAATCGGCGACGCTGGCAAATGCCGCGATCACTTCGGGATCGCCACGTTCGGCACCGTCGATGAGCGCGCCAAGGCCTCCGGATGCGGATGTACCCGCGGCGCGAGTGAGCGCGGCGAATCCGATCTCGGTCTCCCAGCATCCGCGTGCACCGCAGCGGCAGGTGTGGCCCTGCGGGTTGACGCGCATGTGGCCGACCTCGCCGCCGTAGCCACCCGCGCCCACGAGGGGGCGTCCGTCGACGAAGACTCCGCCACCCACACCGATATCGCCCGCGAGATAGACCACGGTGCTGCTGTCACGCGCACTGCCGCGCACTTGCTCAGCGAGCACGCCGAGGTCGGCGTCATTGCGCACCGACACGTCACCCCGTCCGCTGCCAAGTCGGTCGCGCAGGAACTCCCCGAGGGGCACATCGGTCCAGCCGAGGTTGGGCGCGACGCGCACGAGACCATCTGTCGCGCGCACGACGCCAGGCACGCCCGCGCAGACACCGACGAGAGATGCGCCGGTAGGGAGCGCTTCGATGACCTCACGACTGACCTGGACTACCTCGTCCAAGACGGCGTCACGATCACCCGCCCTGTGACGGCGTTCCGTGCGCGCGAAGACCTCACCGCCCAGGCCGACCAGCGCGGCGACGGTGCGCTCAACGCGCAGGTCCAGCGCCAGGACCGCCACCGATGTGGAGACCGGCTCCACGACAAGGGAAGGTCGACCCACGCCGCGGACATCCCCTGCACGCTCGCGCACGAGACCGAGCGCAGCGAGAGTGCTCACGAGGTCACCTACCGTGCTGCGATTAAGCCCGGTGACCGCTGTGAGATGTGACCGTGACTGCGCTCCACCGAGGTGCAGCAGTCGCAGTACCGTGGACAGATTGGAGCGGCGTACCTCGTCCTGGGTCGCCCCGGCAAGGGAGGGCACTTACTCCCCTAACTGCCGGTTGCGGCGGTGCGCCTGCGCGAGATCGCATCAACGCTGGCTGCGACGAGCAGCACCAGGCCGGTCACAATGAACTGAATGCCCGACTGCTGGGTGATGAGCGGCAGGCCGTTGGCGATGACAGCGATGACGAGTCCGCCAATGACCGCGTCGCGGATCTTGCCGCGACCGCCGAAGAGACTGGTGCCTCCGATGACGGCTGCGCCGACGGCAAAGAGCAGAGTCTGTGCGCCGCCCGTGGTGGGAGAGACGGAGTTGTCGCGGGAGGCGAGCAGGACACCGGCAATCGCGGCAAGGGTGGAGCAGAAGATGAAGCAGGTGATCATCAAGCCCTTGACGTTGATGCCCGCACGTCGCGCCGCTTCGCGATTGCCACCGACGGCATAGACGTGACGACCGAATCCCGTGCGCTGGAGGATGAAGGTCAGGCCAACGAGCAGCACGAGGATGACGACCACGACCCAGGGCACACCCTGGATGGTGACCTTGGCGGTGGGCAGCTGACGCTCCTGGTTGAGCAGGTACGTCGCGACGAAGATGAGCGCGCCCAGAGAGATGACCTTGATCGCCCAGACACTCATCGCCTCCGCCGGGAGCCCGGCCTTGCGACGACGGCGGATGGCAAGGAGTGTCGACAGCGCGAATCCCGCGACGATGATGACGGCCAGGATCCAGCCGGCAACGACGGACATATTTCCGTTCATCACGACGAGGATCGCTTCGCTGCGGATCGGGATCGTGCCGCCCTCGCCGATGATGAGGAGCATGGCGCCCTGGAGGGCGAGGAACATCGCGAGCGTCACGACGAAGCTGGGGATACCAAGGCGGGCGACAAGCAGGCCGATCGACAGGCCGATGACCGCGCCGGTGAGCAGGGCCGCCAGGAGTGCGACCGGCCAGGCGACGCCCCAGCTATTGAGCGCGACGGCCAGGATCGCCGCGGAAGTGCCGGCAGCGAAGCCCGCAGACAGGTCAATCTCGCCGAGGAGAAGCACGAAGACCAGGCCCATCGCGAGCACGATGATGGCCGCGCTCTGGTTGATGAGGTTGGCGAAGTTGAAGATCGACAGGAAGGTGGAACCTTCGAGGGCGCCGAAGAGGATCACCAGCGCGATGAGACCGAGCACGGCCGGCAGGGAGCCGATGTCACCGCCGCGTACCCGCGCCCAGTAGTCGCGCACGGCCTGGCCGATGCCTCCGGTGTCGCCGGCTGCGGGGACGTCAACGTCAGTGACCTGCGCGCTCATGCGGCACCTCCCATGGCGGTCTCGGGCTGCAGGCCGATGTCCCCGGAGCGACCGGTGGTGATGAGTTCGACGACCTGCTGTGACGACACGGTGGACTTCTCCACCTGGGCTGCCATGCGACCGAGGTAGAGGCAGGCGACGTCGTCAGCCACCGCCTGCACGTCGTTCATGTTGTGCGAGATGAGGATGACACCGAGGCCGTTGTCGGCGAGGCGGCGTACGAGGTTGAGGACCTGCTCGGTCTGGGCGACGCCCAGGGCGGCGGTGGGCTCGTCGAGGATCACGAGCTTGGAGTTCCACAGCACGGCGCGTGCGATGGCCACGGTCTGACGCTGTCCTCCGGAAAGGCTCGAGACCTGCTGGCGCAGCGACTTGAGGGTGCGCACCGACAAGCCCTTGAGCGTCTCGCCTGCACGCTTCTCCATGTCGGTCTCATTCAGCGTGACGCCGGACTTGATCTCACGGCCGAGGAACATGTTGTGGACCACGTCGAGGTTGTCGCACAGCGCGAGGTCTTGGTAGACGACCTCAATGCCGAGGTCATTGGCCTGCTTAGGGGCGCCGATGGAGACGGGCTTGCCCTGAAAACTGACCTCGCCACTGTCGAAGGGATAGATGCCCGCAATCCCCTTGATGAGCGTGGACTTGCCGGCGCCGTTGTCACCCACGAGTGCGGTGACTCGGCCGGCGCGGACGTCGAGATCGACATCGCGCAGCACGTGGACGGGGCCGAAGCTCTTGTTGATTCCCCTCAGGGACAGGAGGGGTGCACTGGTATCGGTCATCGCTCCTCGCAGGGTCGACGGTGTGCCGCGGGCAAGTCTGACAGGAAAGCGACGGGGGCGGGCCGGATTCCGACCCGCCCCCGCTGCTTCTTCATGGCGTGCGTGATGAAGTGCTACTGCGTCACGGGGTGATGCCGTACTCCGCGCACTTCTCCTGGATCGCGGGCGTGGTGCAGACGCGATCGTAGGTGGTGAAGCCGTCAGCGATGACGTCCTTGACGTTCTCCGGGAAGACCGAGATCGGCTCGAGGAGAACAGCCTTGACCGTCCCGCCCGTCTCCGTGTCAGTCACGGAAGCGGTCGCGAGGCCGTCAGCGGTGGGGATCTCGCCCTTGGCGAGCGCCACGGCCAGGGCGGCAGCGGCGTCAG
>CAZLNF010000040.1:0-6576 GCA_964560885.1 uncultured Actinomyces sp.
CTTCAGGGGTCTGCCTCGTAAGAATCGAGGACCACACTGATCCGAACGGCGACATCGAAATCACTCCTTTGTGGGGCAGCCACGCGTGTGCGGCGGCCCCGTGTGAGTCGAGGGATCTCCCCGACCTCCCTCCACTGTGCCGGGCGCGGGGGGTGAGGGGACCCGGGGGTGTCCGGCCGAGTGGCGCGCGTCACCCTGACCGGTCCGCCGGGCGAGCCCCACCGCGCCTCGGGGACGGCGCCGGGTTTCAATGGGGGGGTGAAGTGGATATGGCGCGGGCTCGCGGCTGTCGCGGCCCTGCTCGTCGTCGTCGGCATCGGGGTGGCGGCAGCAACCGGCCCCACCACCGCAGCACCCACTCTTGCCACTTCGCCATCGGAAGGCAGCGTGCCCAGCGTCGAGGCGACCGCACCGCTTCCGCTGCCGACCGGATCCGCCGAGCCGTCCTCGAGTCCCGCGTCAGCCGTGCCTGTGGAGCAGCGCCCTGTCGCGGTCTTCCTCGGTGACTCGATCACGCGCGGTGCCACCCTCGATCCCGCATGGGGCAGTGTCACCGAATGGTCCTGGTTCTATCGCCTGCTCGATGACACCGAAGGTGTGGTGAGGTACGGAGGTATGGTTGCCGAGAACGGCATGACCACGAGCTGGATGGTGGGGCAGGCCTACAACGCGCTCGCCTTGGGACCGGACATCCTGGTGGTGCACGGCGGCACGAACGATGTCTCCGGCGAGGTAGACCCGGCTTACATCATCGGCAACCTCCAGCAGATCAAGGATGCGGCGGATTCAGTGGGGATCCCCATGGCCGTCTGCACCATCCCCCCGCGAGCCGATCCGGCTGCCGATGCCCGAGTCGTCGCCGTCAACGCCGCGATCCGGGAGTGGGCGGCCGCCGAGGGAGTCATCCTGCTCGACACGGGTGAGCCCCTGCGGGATCCCCTGGGCGGCTGGCGCTCCGGCTACACCAACGACGGTCTGCATCCCACGCCCGAGGCGGCTGTGCTCATGGCCCGGGCTGCGGCGGAAGCCTTGCGCGGGATACCCCTGGGGGTATAGGCTCTCCTCATCGTCACGAGGAGGCTCCCACCATGACCACGCCCGGCAGCCCGCACGTCATCACCGTGGACACCGCTGGCCTGGGGGACCGCAGCTACGTCGTCCACGACGGCCGCAGCGCACTTGTCGTCGATCCGCAGCGCGACTTCGATCGCATCGAGCACCTGGTCGCGGAGCATGGACTGCGCATCACGCATGTCGCCGAGACCCACTTCCACAATGACTACGTGAGCGGCGGTATCGAGCTCGCACGCAAGCATGGCGCTGAGTACGTCGTGCCTGCGGGTTTCGACATCCAGTACGCCGCTACGCAGGTCAATGATGGCGACACCTTCAGCGTGGGAGAGCTTGACGTGGAAGTCATCCACACTCCGGGCCACACGCCCAACCACATGTCCTACTCTGCGCGGATCGGTGACAACAGCGTCGTCTTCACCGGTGGCGGACTGCTCTACGGCAGCGTGGGCCGCCCCGACCTGGTCGCGCCGGATCTCACCCTCAAGCAGGCCCACGACCAGTGGCACTCGGCGCACAAGCTCGCGGACAAGCTCGGTGATGAGACGGCGATCTTCCCCACTCATGGCTTCGGGTCCTTCTGCTCGGCCACCCAGACCCAGGGGGTGTCCTCGACGATCGGCCACGAGAAGGTCGTCAACCCGGCTCTCACCGAATCCGAGCAGGCTTTCGTCGACATGACCCTGGCCGGGCTTGACGTCTTCCCGGCCTACTACGCCCACATGGGGCTCGCCAACATCGCCGGTCCGGGTGAGGTCGACCTCGAGGAGCCCGCGCTCGTCGATCCCGAGGAGCTGCGCGCACGCGTGCAGCGCGGTGAGTGGGTCGTCGACCTGCGCTCGCGCGCGGTCTTCGCGGCGGGTCACGTCCCCGGCGCGGTCAACTTCGACCTCGATGGATCCTTCATCAACTATCTCGCGTGGATGATGCCGTGGGGCGTGCCCGTCACGCTCCTTGGCGCGACACCCGAGCAGGTGGCCCAGGCGCAGCGCGAGCTCGTCCGCGTGGGCATCGATCAGCTCACCGGCGCGGCTGTTGGCGGCCCCGACTTCTGGCTGGCGGATCCATCGCACGCGGCGACCCTGCGCCGCGTTGCCTTCCAGGACCTCGCCCAGGAAGTGAAGGGCGGGGCGGCGCCGTACATCATCGACACCCGTCAGATCCTCGAGTGGGAGGCCGGACACGTGGTCGGGGCTCACTTCATCCCCTTCTACGAGATTGCCGATCGACTCGGCGATGTCCCCCGTGATCGGCCTGTCTATGTCTACTGCGGCTCGGGCTACCGGGCTGCTGCCGTGACGTCGCTACTCCAGCACGAGGGCTTCGACAATGTCGTGCTCGTCGACGACCAGTTCGGCAACGCCGCGGCCGCGGGCCTGCCTATCGAGTCGGCGCCGGCGCCCGAGCGCGAGCCCGGCTGGACCTGGATCGCCTCCCGCGCGGCCGTGCGGTCGCACTCCGGTCACAGCGGAGCCCGCACCCCCTAACCCCTAGGCTCGAGGCGTGGCCCTCGACCTCCCGGCACGCACGAGCACCAAGTGGCGTGCCTACCCGGAGGACGTGCTGCCCCTGTGGGTCGCGGAGATGGACTTCCCGCTCGCGGATCCCATCGCTGCCGCCCTGCATGAGGCCATCGACCGATCCGATGTCGGTTATCGCTGGGCGGGGGAGCTGCCGACGGCGCTCGCGGAGTTCAGCGCGCGCCGCCTCGGATGGGCGCCCGATCCCGGTCGCGTGATGCTGCTCGGCGACGTGCTTGTGGGCATGTCGGAGACGGTGCGCCGGATGTCCAGCGGTGCCATGGTGATCACTCCGCCGGTCTATCCGCCGTTCTTCCATGTCGCGACGACGATCGTCGGGCGCGAGCTCGTCGAGGTGCCCCTGGTGCCCGGGGTCGGCTTGGACCTCGAGGGACTCGCTCACGCATTCGCGCGCCCCGAGGTCACGTCATTCCTGCTCTGCAATCCGCACAATCCGACGGGTGAAATCTGGACGAGGGAAGAGCTCGTCGAGGTTGCCACTCTCGCCCGGCGCCATGACGTGATCGTCATCTCCGACGAGATCTGGGCTCCTCTCACCCTCCCGGGCCGCACGATGACGCCGTATCTCAGCCTGGGAGAGGACCTCACGGGTCCGGATATCGCGCTCGTGGCCGCATCCAAGGCCTTCAACCTCGCGGGGCTCAAGGCCGCGCAGGTCATCGCGGGCTCTGACGAGACGATGCGGCTGCTCACTGAGCGCATCCCCATCGAGGTCACCTATTCCGCGGGCCACCTCGGTGTCATCGCGTCGATCGCTGCCTATCGCGAGGGCGATGCCTGGCTCGATGCCACTCGAGAGAGCATCGCGGACAACGCCGATCTCCTGGCCAATCTCCTCGCCGACCACCTGCCGGCGATCGAGTACACCCCCGGGCCATCGACTTACTTGGCATGGCTCGACTGTCGCGAACTGGGGCTGGGCGATGATCCCGCGGGCGTCTTCCTCGAGCGCGGTCGCGTGGCCCTCAACCCCGGTGCCGACTTCGGCACGCAGGGCGCAGGATTCGCCCGGCTCAATCTCGCCACGACACCCGAGATTCTTGCCGAGGCCGTGAATCGGATGACGCTCGCGGCCGCACCGTGACCTCCCTGCAGAAGTCTCGGGTCGGGGCCACCGCGTTCTTCGCCATCAACGGGATCCTCGGCTTTTCCTTCGTGCCGCGGCTCGCCGAGATCCAGGCTGACCTCGGCCTCGACGCCGCGGGCCTGGGAGTGGTCCTCGCCGTAGGCACGGCGGGCGGACTCGTGGTGGGGCCGTTGGCGGCGCCGCTCATCCATCGCTGGGGTGCCGTGCCGGTCGCGTCGGCGGTCGGCCTGCTGTCCCTGCCTCCCCTTGTTGTCATGGGCTGGGCGAGTGTCCCCGCGGTCTTTGCCATCGCTTTCTTCTTCTTCTGGGCCGCGGACGCGGTCATGGACTCGGCGATGAACACCCGTGCACTCGAGGTCGAGAGTGAATACGGCCGCTCCATCATCAACGGATTCCATGCCTGGTGGTCGCTGGGGTCCATCATCGGCAGTGCGCTGGGCGCCTTGAGCGCACTCGCCGGCATCGCCCTCGGCCCCTTCCTCACCGGTCTCGCTCTCGTTGCGGGTGCCGCGCTCCTGGTGGTGTGGGTCTCGGGCACGGGCGCGGTGCCCGAGGGTGAGCAGAGCCGCAACGACGGCGCTTCGGGCGAGACGCATCACCTCAGCCGTCGACGTGCCCTGGCGGTCATGCTCGCGTCCGGGGGCGCGCTACTCGCCGCCTTCATCATGGGTGCGGTCCTCGTCGAGGACGTCCCCGCACGCTGGGGGTCGGTCTACCTCACCGACCGCCTGGCCGATCCGGGCGCGTGGATCGCGGTCACGTATGTCGCACTCACGAGTGCCATGACCCTCGGCAGGTTCACCGGCGACGGACTCGTCGAGCGCTTCGGGGAGGTCCGGTGGATTCGCTGGTCCATGGCGGCCGTTGCGGTCGCCATGGGCGTGGCCCTCGTCGTCGGCACCCCCCTTGCCTTCGTCATCGCGAGTGCCGTGTCGGGCTTCGGTGTCGCCACGCTCTTCCCGGCGGCCATGCGCGCCGCATCGCGCCTGCCGGGGGTGACACCTGCGACGGGCGTGGCGCTCGTGACGTGGTTCTCGCGTATCGGCTTCGTCATCTCCCCGCTTGCGGTCGGCCTCATCGCTCAGGGCGCGGGCATCGCCTGGGGCATGGGAGTGGTCGTGGTCGCGGCTCTGGTGATCATCCCCCTCGCCGGTGCCGCGCTGCGCGAGCGCGCCGGATGAGTCTCGCCTCGGACCAGGTCGCGCAACTCCAGGACTGGGGAGTGGACGCGCTGTCACAGGTGGATGACCATCCCTTCGCCTGGTGGGCGATGCGTGACGACACCCATGTCGTCGTCAAGGCTGGGGATCCGGGCGAGCGATATCGCGAAGCGCTCGCCCTGCAGGCCTTCGGAGCCGGAGCGACAGATGTCATCGAGCACGACCGGGACCTCGGACTCCTCGTGACCCGACGCGTCCTGCCCGGCGATGACATCCGCCCCCTGGCGCGGCAGGACGATGACGCGGCCACCCGGGCGATCGCGCTCCTGGCTGCGGACCTGCACCGAGACCAGGGAACCGGGTCAGGGCTGCCGCCGCTTCGCGACATCGGCGTGGCATTCGACGCGCCGCATGATGAACGACTCCCGAGGCACCTGGTCGACAGTGCGCGCCGGGTCTTCGAGGATCTCATCACCGAGCACACGCCGCAGGTCGTGCTGCACGGCGATCTCCAGCACCTCAATGTCCTCAACATGGGGGAGGGGTGGCGTGCCATAGATCCGCACGGCTGGGTCGGCGACCCGGCCTTCGAGGCTGCGGCCCTGCTCGCCAATCCGCGCGGACTTGTCGAGGGTGGTGACGCCCGCGGCATGGACGGCCGACTGCTCGCGGAGCGATCCGGCCGCCGGGCCGAGATCTATGCCGAGGTGACGGGCTACGACGTGGATCGCCTGCGCGCCTGGGGGCTCGTGGGGTGCGTCATCGCAGAGTTGTGGATGCTCGAATCACACGACCTCGTGCACGGTGCACCCCTGGCTGTCGCGCAGGTGCTCCTCGACCAGGGCGCGTGAAGCTCGATCAGGAGCGCAGAGATCCCGCGATGTCGATGACGAAGCGGTAGCGCACGTCGGAGTCCTTGATGCGCTGCCATGCTTCGTTGATATCGGCAATGTCGATCACCTCGACGTCGGCGACGATCCCGTGCTCGGCGCAGAAGTCGAGCATTTCCTGGGTTGCGTCGATGCCTGCGAGCTTGGCACCGACGATGGTGCGAGCCTCGCCGACGAGGTTGCCCGCCTCGAAGCTCAGCGGCTCGACAGGAAGGCCCACGATCGAGAGCGTGCCCTGGGTCTTGAGCAAGCCGAGATAGGCGTTGACGTCGATGGGTGCCGACACGGTGCTCAGGATCATGTCGAAGGACATGCGCAGCGGCTTGAGTGCCTTGTGGTCATGGGTGGAAACGAAGGCATGTGCTCCGAGTCGGAGGGCATCAGCCTCCTTGCCGGGGCTGTGACTGAAGACCGTGACGCGCGAGCCCATGGCCTTGGCGATGCGGACGGCGACATGGCCGAGGCCGCCGAGCCCGATCACGCCGATCTCCTTGCCCGGCCCGGCGTAGTCCTTGAGCGGCGGGTAGACGGTGATTCCCGCGCACAGCAGCGGCGCCACGGCCTGCGTGTCCGGGCCCTTGGGGATGCGCAGCACGTAGTGCTCGTCGACGACGATGCTGTCGGAGTAGCCGCCGTAGGTGGGCGTGACACCGTCGCGCTCGTAGCCGTTGTAGGTCGTGGACCAGTCGGGGCAGTAGTTCTCGTCGCCTGCATCGCAGGCCGGGCACGCGCCGCACGAAGCGACGTAGCAGCCGACACCGACGCGATCGCCGACGCGATGCTTCGTCACATCCGATCCGATGGCGGTGATGCGCCCGACGATCTCG
>CAZLNF010000040.1:6586-12941 GCA_964560885.1 uncultured Actinomyces sp.
CCCGGGGACCATGGGGAAGATGTCCATGCCCCAGTCGGCCTCCGCCTGGTGGATGTCGGAGTGGCACACCCCGCAGGCGTCGATCTCGATGCTCACGTCACGCGGCCCGACCTCGCGGCGCTCGATGGTGGTGGGTGCGAGTCGTGCGCCCGCCTCGGCTGCGGCGTAGGCCCGTGCCTGCATGATGCTCCTTCAGGTCGAAGACGTGGTGAACTCCAGAAGCGTAGTCGTCGAGTAGTGCTCGCCCGGGCGCAGGACACAGGGGCCGAGTGCCGGCTGGTTGGGCGCGTCGGGCATGCGCTGCGTTTCGAGCGACATCGACTGGTGCACGGCGAAGGGCGATCGGAGGTTGTTGCCGCTGTAGACCTGCATACCGGGCGCATCCGTGAGCACCCGCAGCACACGCCCGGTGCCCGGGTGGCTCAGGACGGCGCCCAGGTGCACCTGGCCCTCGACGCCGTCGAGCAGGTAGCAGTCATCGAGTCCGCCGGTGGCCTCCAGGATCGGCGCGAGTGCGCTCGACTCCCGCATGTCGTAGGGCGTGCCCTCGACGTCGATGATGCCGGTGGGGATCTGGAACTCGTCGTAGGTGAGTTTGCGGTCGGCGGGGACATGGAGTTCGTGCCCGGCGATGGAGTCCGAGCCGGCGAGGTTCCAGTAGGCGTGATTGGCCATGCTGATGACCGTCGGAGCATCCGTGGTCGCCTCGTAGCGCATTTCGATGCGCCCATCACTCACGACATACGTCGTCCGCGCTGAGACCGTGCCGGGGAATCCCATGTCGCCGTCGGGACTGGTCAGCGAGAAGCGGATCGTCGCGGCACCGGCCTCGTCGGTGATGTCATCGACATGCCAGATGAGGCGGTCCCAGCCCAGGCTGCCGCCGTGGAGGGTGTTGGGGCCGTTGTTGACATCGAGCGGGTACTCCACCCCGTCGAGTGAGAAGGCGCCGTCGGCGATCCGGTTGGCGTAGCGGCCCAGAGTCGCACCCAGGTGGGGATTGAGGGCGTGCACCGCGTGGTCGGCGACGGTCGGCAGGGCGAGGTGGACGCCCCCGAGATTGCCGTCGCGGTCGGGAACGTCGACCTCGCGGATCGCCGCACCCAGGGAGAGCAGTTGCACCCGCATCCGGGGGAAGGTGATCTCGATGACCGTCACATCGCCCGCTTCGGTGGCCTGCGTCCATGTGGTGACGGTCATGAGCCAGCCAATGCTGTATCGACCACCGCGCGTGCGGCCTGCTGCACCTCGGCAAGGTGCTCGGGTCCGCGGAAGGACTCGGCGTAGATCTTGTAGACATCCTCGGTGCCCGAGGGGCGCGCGGCGAACCATGCGCTCGCCGACTCGACCTTGAGGCCGCCGATCGGTGCATCGTTGCCGGGGGCGCGGGTGAGCACGCGGGTGATGGGCTCTCCCGCAAGCTCGGTCGAGGTGACCTGATCTGGTGAGAGTGACGCGAGTGCGGACTTCTGCTCGCGCGTGGCAGGAGCATCGACGCGCGCATACGCCGGGTCGCCGTGGGCTTCGGTGAGGCGTCGGTAGCGCACCGACGGAGACTCGCCCGTCTCCGCGAGGATCTCCGAGGCGAGCAGCGCCAGGATGATGCCGTCCTTGTCGGTCGTCCAGGCTGATCCGTCCCGACGCAGGAAGGATGCGCCGGCGGATTCCTCGCCACCGAAGCCGACACTGCCGTCGACGAGTCCGGGGACGAACCACTTGAATCCGACCGGCACCTCCCAGAGCCTGCGGCCGAGCGCGGCGGTGACGCGATCGATCATGGATGAGCTCACGACGGTCTTGCCCACTGCCGCATCGGGTCGCCATCCGTCTCGGCGCGCGAAGAGGTAGTCGACGGCGACCGCGAGGAAGTGGTTGGGATTCATGAGGCCGCCATCGGGGGTGACGATGCCATGCCGGTCGGAGTCGGCGTCGTTGCCCGTGGCGATGTCGTAGTCGGCTCTGCGGGCAATGAGCGAGGCCATGGCATGCGGGGAGGAGCAGTCCATGCGGATGTTGCCGTCCCAGTCGAGCGTCATGAATCGCCATGTCGGATCGATCCGGGGATTCACCACCGTGAGATCGAGGTCATAGGTCTCGGCGATCGCAGCCCAGTAGTCCACGCTGGCACCGCCGAGCGGATCCGCCCCGATGCGCACGCCCGCAACTCGAATCGCATCGATGTTGACCACCGAGGGAAGGTCGTCGACGTAGTGGCGCATGTAGTCGTATCGATGTGTCGTGGACGCGGCGAGCGCCCGGGGGAGGGTCACTCGGCGTACTCCCTCGAGGGCCGCGGCGAGGAGGTCGTTGGCCCGGTCCTGAATCACGGAGGTGATCTCAGAGCCGGCGGGTCCACCGTCCGGAGGGTTGTACTTGAAGCCGCCGTCCCGGGGCGGGTTGTGACTCGGGGTGACGACGATGCCATCGGCGCGACCGGGATCGTTGGCTGCACGCCCGGCGTTGTGCCGCAGGATTGCATGCGACACGGCGGGGGTAGGGGTAAGTCCGTCGCGGGAGTCGACCATCACGGTCACGCCGTGGGCGGCGAGCACCTCGAGAGCAGTGGCCCAGGCCGGCTGGCTGAGGGCGTGGCTGTCCCTGCCCAGGAAGAGCGGTCCATTGATGCCCTGCTTCTTGCGGTACTCCGCGATGGCCTGCGTCGTGGCGGCGATGTGGTCGTCATTGAAGGCGTTGACGAAGGACGATCCGCGGTGGCCTGAGGTGCCGAAGGCCACGCGCTGCGCCGGATCGGCGACGTCGGGATGCCCGGTGTAGTAGGCCGTCACCAGTGCGGCGATGTCGACGAGATCGGAGTCCTCGGCCGATAGACCGGCTCGGGGGTGCAGGGCCATGACGGCATTGTGCCGGGTCCCACCACGGATGCGCAGGCCCCTAGGCTCGACGCGTGACCGACTCCGACTCCCACGTGGTGTCGCGCGAGGGGGTCCCGAACCGACGCTACTTCCGTACGCCGGCCACCGCGCCCGGCCCGAGTGGTCCGCAGATGCTCGGTCATCTCCGGTCGATCCGCCGCGATCCGCTGTCCTTCCTGCAGCGGATGGTCAGGGACTACGGCAGCGTCGTGCAATTCCCTATCCCGTCGCCGCCGAGCTATCTCGTGGCAGAGCCCAGCGCGGTGCGACGCGTGCTCGTCGATCGCGCGCGGGACTACGACAAGGAGACCGTGCAGTACCGCTCGCTCTCCCTTGTGACGGGGGAGGGCCTGCTCACGACCTCCGGTGATATCTGGAGACGGCAGCGGCGCATGGTGCAGCCGGCGTTCCATCGCGCGGCGCTAGACGCTGTCGTGAGCCACTCGGCCACGGCGTCCGCGGGTCTCCTCGCCCGTTGGGGGGATACCACGCGGGGCGCCGTCATCGACGTCGACGAGGCGATGATGCGCGCAGCCCTCGAGACCGTGGGTGCTTCGCTCTTCGGCACGGACCTGTCGGCTGATGCCGATCGCCTCGCGCGGGCAACGCTCGAGGCACTCGATGTCGTCGTGTCCTCCGCTCAAGTGCCGGTGCGCCTCCCGACATGGACACCATCGCAGCGTCGCCTGCGCACCGCGATGCGCGAATTGGATGCAGCGGTCGCCGCGATGATCGATGCTCGCCTCGCTGATCCGCGGCCTCCCGGCGACCTCCTGGGCATGCTGGTGGCCGCGATGTCGGGCGACGAGCCGATTCCCCTGCGCGAGGTGCGCGACGAGCTCGTCGCCTTCATGGTCGCCGGGCATGAGACGACGGCCAGTGCGCTGACCTGGGCGCTCTGGTTGCTTGCCGGGGATCCCGACGCGCAGGAGCGGCTGGCGGCGGAGGCTGATGCAGTCCTCGGCGGCCGCGTGCCGACCATGGACGACATCGACAGGCTTGCGTGGACCCGGGCCGTCTTCGACGAGACGATGCGGCTCTACCCGCCGGTGTGGCTGGTCAGCCGCCGGGCGACGCAAGCCGACGTCCTGGGCGGGCGTGAGATCCCAGTCGGCGCCCTCGTCATCATGACGCCCTACCTCGCACAGCGTGACGCCCGTGCGTGGGCCGAGCCCGATGAGTTCCGCCCCGAGAGATTCCACGGCGCTCGACGCGGCGGGCGAGAGGACGATGAGTCGTACTGGCCCTTCGGCCTGGGCCCGCGGATGTGCATCGGCCGAGACTTCGCCTACCTCGAGGGCATCACCATCCTTGCCTCGCTCCTGCAGCGCGTGCGCGTGACTCGCCTCCCGGATGCACCACCGCCGCGCGCGGTGCCGCTCGTGACGCTGCGTCCAGCGGGTGGCCTGCACCTCCTGGTGACACCTCGCGCGTGAGTTGTGATGCACTTGCCGTATGCGGATCCGCACGCAGAGGCTGGAGATCACGGCCGCCGACCGTGAGACGTGGATGGCGCTGCTCGACGGAGTGGTAGGACCCGCTGTCGCGGGCTACCCGACGGTGGGAGACCTCGTCATGGCGCGACTCGTCGTCGACGGTCACCTGGACGCGGGGGAGTGGGGACCCTGGCAGATCGAGGAGCGCACCACCGGCCTACTCGTCGGCGGCGTGGGCTTCAAGGGAGCACCCGACGATGCCGGGGTCGTCGAGATCGGCTACGGAATCGCGCCGGAAGCCAGGGGCAGGGGACTGGCCACCGAAGCGGTGGTTGGGCTCGTCGAGCACGCCCGCGTCCGGGGCGCGCGTGTCGTCAGGGCGGAGATCGATGCGGACAACGCACCGAGTCGCGCAGTCGTGGAGCGCGCGGGATTCACCCAGACGGAGACGCGAGACGACCTCACGTGGTGGGCGCGCGACCTTCGATGATCGCAAGCGCGGCCGAGTGCAGTGGTCCGTTAGTGGTGAGCGACATCGGGCCGGCTGGTCCCTCGAGGGTGGTGAATGTGCCTCCCGCCTCCTCGATGACAGGCACGAGCGCGGCCACATCCCACAGGCTCAGGCCGACCTCGGCGGCGATGTCGACCGCACCCTCGGCGACGAGCATGTGCGACCAGAAGTCGCCGTACGCGCGGGTGCGCCAGGTGCGCTCGATGAGTCGGTCGAGCGTGTCGCGGTCCCAGTTGGCGGGGTCGCTGAAGGAGAAGGACGCATCCTCGAGCTGCGCGACGGAACTCGCCCGAATGCGGCGCGCCTGCGGTGACTCCGGACCGGTCGTCCAGGCACCATGGCCGCGCGCTGCCCACCAGCGTCGACCGAGCGCGGGAGCGCTCACGACTCCCACCTGGATCGCCTCGTCGTCGGCCAGCGCGATGAGCGTCGCCCAGACGGGCACGCGACGCACGTAGTTCTTGGTGCCGTCGATGGGGTCGAGGATCCAGCGCCTGCCCGAGGCGGCGTCCCCGCCGTATTCCTCGCCCACGATCGCGTCGTCAGGGCGAGCGGATGCGATTCCCTCGCGAAGGGCGAGCTCGGTGGCCTGATCCGCCTCTGTCACCGGCGTGAGATCCGGCTTCGTCTCGACCCGGAGGTCGGTGCGTGCGGCGTGAGCGAGGGTGATGGCATCGGCCTCGTCGGCGAGTTGCAGAGCGAGTGCCAGATCAGGGGGCAGGTCAGCCGGTGTCGTCACGCGCTCACCGTAGCGAGCGGCCTTAGCCTGGGGCCATGTCGGACACGATCTTCGGGCTGCCCACCCACACGCTGGTGGTCCATGCCGCCGTGGTGCTCCTGCCCCTGGCCGCCCTCGGCGCGCTCATCATGGGCTTCTCGCGTCGCTTCTCCGTCCGATTCGGTCCGGTCGTCGTCGCGGTGGCGGCGGCGGGCACGGTCGCGGCATTCATGAGCCGAATCTCCGGCGAGGAGTTCGCCGAGCGCGTCGGCAACCCCGAGGTGCACGCGCAAGCGGGATCACTGCTGCCCTTCATCGCTGCGGGCTTCCTCATCGCGGTGGTGATCCTGTGGCTCCTTGATCGTCGAGGGGCACGCGATCTCGGGACGCAGATCGTGGCCGTGATCGTGGTGGTGGCCGCGCTCGTCGTCACGGGCTGGACCATCCGCCCCGGCCACACGGGTGCTGAGGCGACGTGGAAGGCCATCATCGACAACACCCAGCCCGGCTGACATGCGAGTGCTCGCCGCGGTCGTCACCGCTGCTGTCCTGTCTTCGCTTGCTGCGTGCTCGCCCTCGGCGGGCGATGCCGACACGGCGCCCGGCACCTTGCACGGGCCCTACCCCGTCGTCCGGACTGTCGACGGCGACACGATCCGCGTCGATCGCAATGGCGAGGAGATTGTCGTCCGCTTCATCGGCCTCGATACCCCCGAGACGGTCGCGGCTGATCGCCCGGTGGAGTGCTTCGGGCCCGAAGCCTCGGCCCGCACCGCGGAGTTGGTCGACGGCGGCGAGGTGTGGCTGGAGTACGACG